>NZ_JBHWBS010000003.1:178472-190336 GCF_042735655.1 Streptomyces sp. NPDC059567
TGCGCAACCGGCTCAACTCCGCGACCGGACTGCGTCTGCCCTCGTCGCTGGTCTTAGGCCACCCCACCCCCGCGGCGCGCGCCCGCCCGGGGCGGGGGGGGGGGGGCCGCCGCCGTTCGGACGGTCAGGCTGTCGCCGCCGCGGCCGTCTGCTCGGCGGCGGGCAGGCTCACCGCCGCGGTGCGGGGCTCCTGCCGGGCGCGCAGGCCCACCCGGCCGATGACCGCCACGAGCGCGAAGGCCGCCGCCCCGATCCAGAAGGTGAGGGTGAAGCCGGACTCCGCCGGCAGGGCGGGAGCGCCTGCCGGGAGGTGCTCGATGGTCTGCGAGGCCAGGATCGTGGTGACCACGGCGCTGCCGATCGCGCTGCCGGTGGAGCGGGAGATGGAGTTGATTCCGTTGGCGATGCCGCTCTGGTGGGGCGGGACGCTCGCCATGATGACGGCGGGCATCGCCGCGTAGCCGAAGCTGACGGCCGCACCGACCACCACGCCCGCGCCGATCACCGAGACGGTGTGGGCGTGGTCGAGGGCGAGCCAGCCGAAGCCCACGGCGCCGAGGCCGGCGGCCAGGACGAGCGCCGTGCGCGGCCCGCGGTGGCGGACCAGCCGGCCGCCGATCGGCGAGGCGAGCAGGGAGACGATCGCGCCGGGCAGCAGGAACTGTACGGAGGCGCGCAGGATGGACGCGCCGAAGCCGTAGCCGGTCAGCGCCTCGGGCATCTGGACGAGGTACGAGACGCCCAGGAAGTTCGCGAACATGCCGAATCCGACGAGGACGCCGGCCAGGTTGGCCATGAGCACCGGACGGTGGACGAACATCCGCATGTCCACCAGGGGTTCGCGGACCTTGAGCTCGGTGAGGACCCAGACGACGGTCATGACGGCGGCGCCGGCGAAGCTGCCGAGCGTACGGCCGGAGGTCCAGCCCCACTCCTGCCCCTGGGAGATGGGCAGCAGAAGCAGCAGCAGGGTGAGGCCGAGGGTCAGCGCGCCGAGGAAGTCGGTGCGTCCGCCGGTCTTGTGGCGGGTCGCGGGGACGAGGAGGACCACCGCGAGGAGAGCGAGGGAGGCGAAGCCGGTCGCCATCCAGAAGGCGCTGCGGTAGTCGGCGTCGGAGCCGGAGGTCAGCAGGCCGGTGGCGACGAGTGCGAGGCCGCTGCCGAAGGCGAGGGTGCCGCTGACGAGTGCCATCGCGCCGGGCAGCTTCTGCGGGCGGACCTCCTCGCGCAGGACGGAGAGCGCGAGCGGGAAGATCGCGGTGGCGGCGCCCTGAAGCACACGGCCCAGGACCAGCAGCGGGAGCGAGGTCGCCAGGGCGGCGATGACGGAGCCGATCACCATGACGCCGAGGACGGCCACCAGCGTGGGCTTCTTGCCGTGCTGGTCGCCGAAGCGGCCGAGCAGCGGGGTGAAGACGGCGGCGGAGAGCAGCGTGGCGGTGGTCACCCAGCTCACGTTGGCGGTCGAGGTGCCGAGATCGTCGCGGATGAGACCGAGGATCGGGACCGGCAGGGTCTGCATCATCGACACGACCATGGCCGCGAGGCTCAGCGCGAAGATGACGACCGTCTCGCGCCGGGGCCCGGCGGTGGGCGGGGGAGTGGAGGGGCTCATGTCGGGGAGGACCTTCTCAGTGCTTCGGGGTGCTCAGGGGTGCTTCAGGGCGTGGATGTTTGATGTCATCAAGTAACTCCGTCGACGGTAGACGTAGATAGTTCAGGTGGTCAAGTAAACAATTGATAATGTCAAGGATCTTGAGTACGCTCGAAGCGTGAGCACGACGACCCCTGAGACCCCCACCAAGCTCCAGCTGCTTGAGCTCCTCGCCGCCATCGGATCGGCCCAGTGGCGTGACTTCGCCGCCGCCGCGGCCCACCACGGTCTGACGTCGATGCAGGGCAAGGTCCTCGCCCAGCTCGACACCCCGAAGCCGATGCGCGCGCTGGCGACCCTGCTGGTCTGCGACGCGTCGAACATCACCGGGATCGTGGACCGCCTGGAGGCTCGCGGCCTGGTGCGCCGCGAGCCCGACGCCGCCGACCGCCGCGTGAAGAACGTCGTGGTGACCGACGAGGGCAGGGAGGTCATCCTGCGCGTCCGCGAGGAGATGCAGGCGACCCACGGTGCGCTCGACACCCTCGGTGCCGAGGACAGTGCGACCCTGTATGCCCTGCTGGAGCGCCTGCGCCCGGGCATGGAGAAACGCGCCTGAGGCGAAGTGGCGTTCTGAAGGCAGTGCGTGGGGTGGCGTCACCCGCTTGCCGGTGCCTGGGTTACGGCTAATGTCGTATTAAGGCCATATCTGCACCCTCGTTTCCGCGCTCTTCGGGCGAAGGAAAGGGGGCGTACGGAAGGAGCCCCCATGTCCCGCACATTGCGCGGCGCGATAGCCCTGGTCGGGGCCGCCGCTCTCTCGCTCGGCGCCGTGGCGACCAGCGGCGCCGCCCAGCCGGGTGAGGCGAAACAGGACGTCAAGATCGGGCTGCTGCTGCCCGAGAGCAAGACCACGCGGTACGAGAAGTTCGACCGGCCGTACATCGAGCAGAAGATCAAGGAACTGGCTCCCGACGCGCAGATCGACTACTACAACGCCGCCGAGAGCGCCACCACCCAGCAACAGCAGGTCAACACCGCCCTCGCCAAGGGCAACAACGTGCTGATCCTGGACGCGGTCGACGCCAAGTCCATCCAGTCCTCGGTGCAGAAGGCCCATGACGCCGGTGTGAAGGTCGTCGCCTACGACCGCCTCGCGCAGGGCCCCGTCGACGCCTACGTCTCGTACGACAACTTCAAGGTCGGCGAGTTGCAGGGGCAGGCGCTGCTGAAGGCGCTCGGTGACAAGGCCGACACCGGGCAGATCGTGATGCACAACGGATCTCCCACCGACCCCAACGCCGCGGAGTTCAAGGCCGGTGCGCACTCGGTCCTCGACGGCAAGGTAAAGATCGGCAAGGAGTACGACACGCCGAACTGGGACCCCAACAACGCCAACCAGCAGATGTCGGGCGCGATCAGCGCACTGGGCAAGGACAACATCGTCGGCGTGTACTCGGCCAACGACGGTCTGGCCGCCGGCATCGCCACCGCTCTCAAGGCGTCCGGCATCAATGTGCCGTTGACCGGCCAGGACGCCCAACTCGACGCCATCCAGCGGATCCTGCTCGGCACCCAGACCATCACGATCATGAAGCCGTACAAGCCGGAGGCCGACATCGCCGCCACCATGGCCGTCGATCTCGCCGAGGGCAAGGAGCTTCCCGCGTCCCTGACGCCCACGACCGTCACCAGCGGCAGTGGCGAGAAGGTCCCGGCCAATCTGCTGACCCCGATCGTGGTCGACAAGAACAACATCGGCGACACGGTCGTCAAGGACGGTCTGTACACGGTCGCCGAGATCTGCACTCCCACCTACGCCGCAGCCTGCAAGGAGGCCGGACTCCAGTAGCCGTAGCCCATCGGGGGTGTGCGGAGGAGGCGGTTGGATTGCCGGAAGGACCTGTGCTCACGCTGCGGGGGATATCCAAGCGGTTCGGCGCCGTGCAGGCGCTGTCGGGCTTCGACCTGGAGGTCCACCCCGGCGAGGTCGTCGCGCTCGTCGGTGACAACGGCGCCGGGAAGTCCACCGCGGTCAAGGCGATCGCCGGGGTGAACCCGCCCGACGAGGGCGTCATCGAATGGCAGGGCCGGAAAGTCACCATCAACCGGCCCCACGACGCCCAGAACCTCGGCATCGCCACCGTCTACCAGGACCTCGCGCTCTGCGACAACCTGGACGTCGTCGGCAATCTCTTCCTCGGCCGCGAGCTGAAACGCTTCGGCGTGCTCGACGAGGTCGGGATGGAACGGCGTTCGCGCGAGCTGCTCAGCACGCTGTCGATCCGTATCCCCAGCGTCCGTATCCCCGTCGCCTCCCTCTCCGGCGGCCAGCGGCAGACCGTCGCGATCGCCCGGTCCCTGATCGGCGAACCGCAGGTCGTCATCCTGGACGAGCCCACCGCCGCCCTCGGTGTGGAGCAGACCGCCCAAGTCCTCGACCTGGTCGAACGGCTCCGCGACCACGGGCTCGGCACCATCCTGATCAGCCACAACATGGTGGACGTGATGGCGGTCGCCGACCGCATCGCCGTCCTTCGCCTCGGCAGGAACAACGGGTTCTTCGACAAACGCTCCACCACCACCGAGGAGATCATCTCCGCGATCACGGGCGCATCCGACAGCGCCGTGACCCGCCGCCAGGCCCGTAAGCGGGAGGAGGAGCGATGAACCGGGACCGACGCCCCGACGACGCCTCCGCCCAGGAACCGGCGCCCGAGGCGATGCCCGCCGTCGACAGCCGGCTGCTCGTCCGCGAGGAAGGGCTCCGCGGGTACCTCGGCGAGTTCAAACGCAAGCTGCGCAGCGGCGAGTTGGGTTCCCTGCCCGTCGTCATCGCCGTCGTCATCATCTGGACGGTGTTCGGCAGCCTCGACAGCGCCTTCCTCTCGGCCCAGAACCTCTCCGACCTCAGCCAGCAGATCGTCGGCACCGGCATGATCGCCGTCGGGATCGTCTTCGTCCTGCTGCTGGGGGAGATCGACCTCTCCGTCGGCTCCGTCAGCGGCCTGTGCGCGGCCATCTTCGCCGTGCTCAACGTCCTGAACGGCATGAACGAGTGGCTGGCGCTCCTCGTCGCCATCGCGGGCGGAGCGGCCGTCGGGCTCATCCAAGGCTTCTTCTTCGCCAAGGTCGGCGTGCCGGCGTTCGTCGTCACCCTCGCGGGCAACCTCGCCTGGAACGGCCTGATGCTCCAAGTGCTCGGCACCAGCGGCACGGTCAACATCCCCAGCGACAGCATCGTCTCCGAGCTCTACTCGACCATCTTCCACAGCCCCGCCGCCGCCTATGTGACCGCGGCGGTCGGCGTCGGACTCTTCCTCGCGGCCTCGCTCCTCGACGCCAGACGCCGGCAGGCCGCCAAAGTACCGTTCCGCCCGATCGCCGAGATCGTGCTGCGTACGGTCGTCATCGCCGCGATCGCGTTCGTCGCGGCCTACATCCTCAACCAGTACCAGGGCCTGCCGCTCGCGCTCCTGATCTTCCTGATCCTGCTGGTGGTCGTGGACTTCGTGCTGCGCCGCACGTCGTACGGGCGGCAGATCTTCGCCGTCGGCGGCAACATCGAGGGCGCGCGCCGCGCCGGTATCAGCGTGCCGTTCATCCGCATGTCCGTCTTCTCGATCGCGGGCACCATGGCCGCGGTCGGCGGCCTCTTCCTGGCCGGACAGATCCAGTCCGCGAGCCAGACCTCCGGCGGCGGCAACCTGCTGATGAACGTCATCGCGGCGGCCGTCATCGGCGGTACGAGTCTGTTCGGCGGGCGCGGCTCGGTCTGGTCCGCCCTGCTCGGCGCCCTGGTGATCGGATCCATCCAGTCCGGGATGAACATCATGGGCGTCAGCAACGCGGTCCAGTTCATGATCACCGGATCGGTACTGCTCGCCGCCGTGGTCGTCGACTCCCTGTCCCGCAGGAGCCAGAAGGCCGCGGGCCGCGCCTGAGCCTCCTGATCCGCCCCCGCGTTCCCGCGCCCGTCAGAGCGCGCGGGAACGCAGCTCCGACGCCGTCACGAGATGGATCTGCGCCTCCACCCAGGCCCCGACGGCCGCTGCGGGACCCGCCTGGCGCAGCGCGGCCGGGACGGCACGGACCAGCTCCGCGGCCGTGGCCAGACCGATCCGTGACAGGCGGGTCGCCGACTCCTCGACTCCCGTCAGCGCCCCCTCGGGAAGGTGCCGCAGACCACGGGCTGCCGCGGCCGCCAGACAGGACAGGGCGGACTCCAGGGCTCCGGTGATCGGGTCCTCCGGGCGACGTGCCACGGTCGGGGCGAGGCGCCCGCCGACCGGCGGCGGAGCCAGATCGGGCACGATCACACCCGCGGTGGTCATCACGGCGATCGGGTCCAGGACGAGGCCGCCGCCCGATCCCCGGACGAACGCGCTGAGGTGCCGGACCTCGCCCCGACCGCCGTCCAGTGCGGCGGCGAGCGCGTCCAACCCACCGGGGCTGTGCGGGTTGTACGACGCCAGGACCGTCGCGGTCGTCCCCCGTGCGTCGGTCACCGTCGCCTCGAGCCGCTGCTCCGCGGGGTCGTAACCGATCTCCCCGACCTCGTGGACCTCGACCACATGGACGGACTCGGCCTCGACCCGGGCCCGGACCAGGCGCGGAGGCAGCCCGGCCAGTGCGCGGGCGTGCGCGGCGAAGTCCCGTACCAGCAACGGCTCGGGGAGTTCCGACCACGCCGTGCCGACCGGCGTCACACTCGTACCGGCCACCCGACTCGTCCCGATGGTGAGCGAACGGCCGGGCGTACGGGAGGCCCGCTCGCTCACCAGGTGCGAGCGGGCCACCGCGCCCAGGGTGGAACCCGCGATCCTCCGCGACGCCAGCTCGTGCCCGGTCGACTCCCGGCCTTCCGCCAGTTCCCAGTGCCGGCGCAGCACCAGAGCGATGCCGGCGCCGCCGTGGGCGAAGTACACCTCTGCCGTCCGGCCGGCGGGAGTGCCACCGACGCGGCAGCCCAGCGCGGTCAGCCGGACCCGGCGGAGCGGTGTGTCGCCCCGCTCCCCGGAACCGAGGATCAGGGACGCATACGGCGCCCCGTTCGCGGAAGCCCGCCCGCGGGCATGCAGCTCGGTCAGCAGGAAGGCCAGCTCCTCGGCCCGGTAGTGGGCACCCCGTGCGGCATGGTCGTCCAGCTGCGCGATCAACTCCGTCAGCGCCCCGGCAGGCCAGTGCAGGGCCGCGGCGGTCAGCTCGTCCCGTACCCGGCGCAGGGCCGTGGCCAAGACCGGTCCGGCGTGCGCGACACCGTCCAGGAGCAGTTCGTCGACGAGCGAGACCGCCGTGTCCAACGCCGCTTCGCCGGTGCCGGACCGGCTCTCGCGGCCGCCGACGTCGATCTGCGACGGCGGGGCGTCCGGGTCGGCCTCCACGGCTGCCCGGAACGCCCAGACGGCGAGCGCGATCATCTCCCCGCGCATGTCGTCGGAGGCGTCGGTGACCGCGTGTCCCACGGCGTCGCGACCGGGGAACCGCACGGTGCAGGTGGGAAGTTCCGCTCGCGCGCCGGGCTCCTCGGCGCTCGGGTGGCGCAGCCGGGCGGTGTAGCCGCGCGCGAGCGCACGCCGCGCGGAGGCCACCGCACGGCGCCCGACGGCGGTGGTCAGCGCCTCGTCGTCGAGATCACCGGGGGACCAGGGCCGCGCGGACGCGTCGGCCGGCGGTACGTCGGCGGCGGGCCGCTCCTCGACCGTACGCCGGTAGGCGAGGACGAGCCCCAGCAGATGGCGGCAGAGCCCCGGTGCCCCGCAGCTGCAGGAGCCCTGGTCGAGGCCCGCGCCGGGCGGCAGCGACACCTCCGTACCGTCGGGGAACCGGCCGCGCAGCGTGGCGTCCGCGGCGAGCGACACCGACGCCCCGGTACCGGCGTCGAGCTCCTTCGTGGCGCGCTTCACCAGACCGCGATTGGTGAGGGCGGCGAGCGTGTCCGCGTCGAGTGCGAGCAGGTCGGTACGGGTCATCGGCCCAGCCTCTCGGCCACGAAGGAGGCGAGCTCGCCCGGCGTCATCGCGCCGACGTGCGCCCCGGCGTCGGCCAGACGCTGCGCCAGCCCCCGGTCGTACACGGGGTCGGCGTCCTGGTCCAGCGCGGCCAGACCCAGCACGGTGGTGCCCTGCTCGACCAGCGCCCGGACCCCGCGCACCAGCCGGTAGGGGTCGCCGCCCTCGTAGAAGTCCGTGATGAGCACGACGATCGCGCGCCGGGGGTTGTCGATGAGCCCGGCGCCGTAGTCCACCGCCCGCGCGATGTCCGTACCGCCGCCGAGCTGGACGCGCATGAGGAGCTCGACCGGATCGGTCACCTCGCTCGTCAGGTCCACCACGTCGGTGTCGAAGGCGACCAGATGGGTCCTCAGACCCGGCAGCCCCCACAGGCTCGCGGCCGTGACGGCGGAGTGGATGACCGAGTCGACCATGGAGCCCGACTGGTCCACCAGCAGGATCAGCTGCCACTGCTCCAGGTGCTTGCTCGTGCGGGAGTGGAAGCGCGGACGCTCGATCAGCACGCGGCGCTCTTCGGGCTGGTAGTGGGCCAGATTGGCCTTGATCGTGCCGCGGAAGTCGAAGTCCCGCGCGAGCGGCAGCCGGCTCGGGCGCCGCGAGCGCGTCCCGGTGAAGGAGCGCCGGACCTCGGGCCTGAGCTGCTCCAGGAGACGGCGGACGACCGTCTCGACGATCCGCCGGGCCAGGCGCAGCACCTCGGGGTTCATCAGGTGCTTGGTGCGCAGGACGGCGCGCAGCAGCGTCGGGTTGGGCTCGACGCGCTCCAGGACCGCCGGGTCGGTGACGATCTCGTGGATCTCGTAGCGCTCGACGGCGTCCCGCTCCAGGCGCTCGATGGTCTCCTTGGGGAAGAGGCGGTGGATGTCGTCGAGCCAGTCGACCGCCGTGACGGCGGACGGCCCGTCGCCTCCCTCCCGGGTGTGAGCGCCCGCACGGACACCGCGCCGTGCCTGCTCGGCATCGCGACCGTAGAGCCAGTCGAGCGCGGCGTCCCGGGCCGCCGCCTCGCCGGAGAGCGGCCCCGTGCAGCGCTCCGCGGGGGCGCCCAGGACGAGCCGCCAGCGCTCCAGGCCGGGATCGGGGGTGTTCGGTGCGGAATTCCCGGTGGTCATGACGTGGCTCGCAGACCGTAGGTGTCGAGGGCGCGCCGCACATGGGCCTCCAACTCCTGGGCGCGTGCGATCAGCAGGGGGTCGGCGGTGGTGCGCAGCAGTGAGCGTGCCGAGCCGCGCAGCCCGCGCCGCTCGATCAGCCGGGCGGCGATCTGCTCGCGCTCGCGCGGCGGGAAGTAGGCGAACGCCTGCCGCAGCGCGGGCAGACCCGCCAGGAACTCCGTCTCCGTCATCGCCCGGACCAGCTCGTCCAGTACGTCGATCAGCGGCTCGGGACCGCTCCGTCCGGTCAGTTCCTCGCGGGCGACCGAGAACAGGCCCGCGAGCCAGTCGCCGAGCGTCCCGGGGTCCCCGATCGCGCGCGCCGAGGCCCCCGCGCTCGCGGCGGTCCCCGCATCCCGACCCGTGCCGCCGCCGTCGGGACCGGCGGCCGGGGCGAGGACCCGGAACAGTCCGAACGCCGCACCGCGCAGGTCGGCCGGCGCGGCCGCGTCCAGACTGATCCGGCGGAACACCGCGGCCGCGGCCTCCCGCGAGACGGAGAGCAGCTCCTCGGCCCGCAGCAGCGCGTCCCGGACCGCCGCCAGCGCACGCAGCCGGTCGGGATCGGGGCCACCCGATCCGTGCAGACCCTCGACGAGCCACAGGACGCGGCCGACCGCGGCGTCGATCGCCGCGGCGAGCAGCGGATCGCGAGCCACGCCGTACACCCGGTCGTGCCGCCACAGCCCCAGTGCCGTACCGAGCACCCGGCCCAGCGGGCCGGGCGAAGCGGCCCGGCCGAGACCGGCGCAGAGCGTGGAGAGCACCTGGGCCGAGAGCCGAGTGGCGCCGCACACCACGGCGTCGAAGAGGACATCGGCCAGGGCGCCGGCTTCCGTACCGGCGTCCCGTGCCCGGTCGCCGAGTGCGACCGCCGCGGCCTCCTCCAGGCTCGCGCCGAAGCAGCCCGCCTCGATGAGCGCCGCCTCACGGCCCGCCCCGGGCGCGGGCTTCCAGCGCTCGGTGAAGACCGGGTCGGTGCCGTGGGCCGGACCAGACACCCGCACGAACCCGGGGATCCGCAGCACCCGCAGGCGGTGCAGCACCTGACTGCGGGCCAGGTCCGCGGGGTCGGCCAGTTCGAGGGTCACGGCCCGCGAGCCGTCCAGGCCGAGACCCGTGAGGCGGGCGGCGACGTCGTGCACCAGAGGGGGCACGGGCGTGTCGGGGTGCAGCCGTCCGACGCGGTCACCGGAGCAAGCCGCCACCATCTCCACGACGACCGGGTGGGCGCCGGCGGCGAGCGCTCCACGGCGGGTCCACGGCAGCGGCTCGTCGAGGGCGTCGGTGACGAGCGCGCCGGCCAGCCCGTCCAGAAGGTCGAGGCGGGTCGGCAGCGGGTGGCCGCGCAGCGCCGCCAGGCCGGACGCGGTGCTGTGCGCGGCGATCAGGGCGGCGGTCGACACGGGGTGGTTCCGCGCGCGCAGCCGCTTCACGACGGCGCGCACCAGGTCCTGCCCGGCGGCGCGCGGGCCGGCCTCCCACAGTCGCTGGTAGTAAGCGGGCGAGGGCATCCCGGACTGATAGCCGGCGAACGCGTCCAACTGGCGGAAGGAGTACGGCACGAGGAAGCTGCCGCCGATCGCCCCGTCCGGCGGCGCCGGCACCGCCGGCCAGCCGCTCTCCCGAGGAAGGTCCAGGTCCTTCTGCTCCGGGCCACCGACGTCCACGAGGGTGCGTAGCGCGGGCCGGTGGAACCCGCCCGTGACGACGAGAACCGGCCGTTCCCCGGCGGCGGCCACGGCGGCCCGCACCCAGGACGCCATGTACCGCTCGCGCGCCTGATCCCCCTCGTCCGCGGCGGCGTCGCCACGGACCACGTCGAAGTACGCGTCGAGACGCGCGGCGAGCCCGTCGACCCTCTGATCGTCGCCTGCCTGATCCGAAGCCGGCCCGGGGGTCGGCCCCGGGGCGGACTCGAACATCCGGTCCCACAGGGCGTCGGCCGAATCGACGCCGAAGCGGCGGCACAGCCGGTCCGTCGCCTCGGCATGGCGGGCCTCGGCGTCCGCGTACCGGTTGGTCCGCCCGGCGAACGCCGGATGCCACGCGGGCAGGTCGATGAAGCGCACCTCGGCGCCCGCCGCCCGCCCCGCCGTGAGCGCGACCCACTCGGGGGAGTAGTCGCAGAGCGGAGCCCAGGACGTGGCGGCGCGCCCCTCGTCCCGGTAGTGGCTGAACACCGCGATCGGCAGCTCGTGGCCGAGGAGCAGCTCGTCCAGACGCCCATTGAGATCGGCCGGTCCCTCCACCAGGACGTGCGCGGGCCGCAGCTCCTCGATGGTGCGGGCCACCAGCCGCGCGCAGGCGGGGGAGTGGTGCCGTACGCCCAGGAACGTGACCGTCATCCGCCCGCCAGCAGATGGCGGGACGCATGCAGCGCCTTCCACTGGGCGCCGCGCCGACCGGAGACCCGCTGCTCCAGATAGCGGCGCAGCCGGGCCAGGTCCTCCGGGCTGTCCTTGGCGGCCGTACCGGCCAGACAGGTCACCAGGTCGGCCGCGTCGCCCGGCTCGCCCCGCAGGAACCAGCCCCGTACACCCATCGCGTGGGCGACCGACACGGCCTCCGCCGTGCTCATCACGGAGGAGAGCCGGTCCATCGCGGAGCCGTCCTGGCCGACTCCGGAACGCAGCTCACGGAAGGTGGTCACCAGGACCTCCATCACGTCCCGGTCCGGTGCGGCGGTCACGCCCGAGCGGCGCAGCAGGGCCGTCGCCTCCGCCTCGACCAAGGCGATCTCGGTGTCCAGGTCGGGAATGGGGAAGACGGTCTCGAAGTTGAAGCGCCGCTTGAGCGCGGCGCTCATCTCGTTGACACCCCGGTCCCGGGTGTTCGCCGTAGCGATCACGTTGAAGCCCTGCCGGGCGAAGGCCATCGCCTCGGGTCCCTCCAACTCCGGTATGGACACGACCCGTTCGGACAGCAGCGAGAGCAGCGAGTCCTGTACCTCCAGCGGACAGCGGGTGATCTCCTCGAACCGTACGAGCCGGCCCTCCTGCATCCCCCTCAGCATCGGAGCCGGCACGAGCGACCTCGTCGAGGGACCCTCGGAGACCAGCAGGGCGTAGTTCCAGGAGTACTTGATCTGGTCCTCGGTGG
>NZ_JBHWBS010000004.1:0-51905 GCF_042735655.1 Streptomyces sp. NPDC059567
CCCCAAGGCCGGTGTCAGGCGCCGTCGGTGGGCTTGGTCAGCCAGTGGGCGGCGGCCGCGAGGAGGGTCGTCACGCCGATCTCCAGGGTCGGCTCCGGTACGGGCGCGAAGTACGGGGAGTGGTTGGCCGGGACGGTGTCCGGGATGCCGTTCTCCAGCACGGTCGCGGGGTCGATGTCCCGGTAGAGGGCCGGGTCGGCGCCGCCGAAGTGCCAGAAGACGGAGGGCACGTCGAGCGCCGTGCCGAAGGTGCCGAAGTCCTCGCTGCCGGTGACGGGCTGCGGCAGCGTGCCGACCATGGTCGTCTATCGCGCCTGCGTCCCGTACGCGCATCTGGAGGCGACCGGGAACGCGTTGGCGCGGATGGACCAGGTCCGGATGTGCGTCTCGGTGAGCGGGCCGCACAACCTCCTGGTCCTGGTGTGGCTGCGCGGCCTCGACGCGATCGACCCCTTCGAGGCCCTGCTCGCGGAGCGTTTCCCGGCGCTGGAGGTCAAGGACCGGACCGTCGCGCTCCACACTCCCAAGCGCATGGGCCGGCTCCTCGACGCGCAGGGCCGCGCGATCGGCCGCGTGCCGCTGGGGATGACCTGGGGCGGGACGCCGCCGGACGAGCGGCCCGGGTCAGGCCGTCACGCCGAGAACGGCTCCGGGGCACCCGCCGGTTCGAAGTAGCGGGCGACGGCCTCGTCCGTGACCTCGGCGAGCGTGGGCGGGGACCAGTGGGGGTCGCGGTCCTTGTCGACGACCTGTGCGCGGATGCCCTCGACGAGGTCCGCGGAGGACAGGGCGGCGCAGGAGAGCCGGAACTCCATGTTCAGGACCGCTTCCAGGGAGCCGAGGTGCCGGGCGCGTCGGAGCGCCGCAAGGGTCGTCTTGAGGGCGACGGGCGAGCGGCCGAGGAGTGTGGTGGCCGTCTCCTTCGCCTCGGGGACGCCGGAGTCGATCAGCCGGTCGATGACGGCCTCGACGGTCTCCGCCGCGTAGCAGGCGTCGATCCACTCGCGCCGGGCGGCCAGTTCGCCGGGCGGGGCCGGCTGGGCGAACCGCCGCACGGCCTCGTGAGCGGGGGCCCGCGTGAGCTCCTCGGCCAGCCGGGGCAGTTCGTGCGACGGTACGAAGTGGTCGGCGAGCCCGGTCAGGAGCGCGTCGGCGGCGCCGGCCTGGGCGCCGGTCAGGGCGAGATGGGTACCCAGCTCGCCGGGCGCCCGGCTGAGCAGATACGTACCGCCGACGTCGGGCACGAAGCCGATGCCGGTCTCGGGCATCGCCAGCCGCGAGCGTTCCGTGACGAGGCGGACCGAGCCGTGGGCGGAGACACCGATGCCGCCGCCCATGACGATGCCGTCCATGAACGCGACATAGGGCTTGGGGTAGCGGGCGATACGGGCGTTGAGCCGGTACTCGTCGCGCCAGAAGTCGATTGTGGCGCGGCCGCCGGCGCGGGCGTCGTCGTGGATCGCCCGGATGTCGCCGCCGGCGCACAGCCCCCGCTCACCGGCGCCCTGGATGACGACGGTCTCGATCGCCGGATCGCCCTCCCACGCGGTCAGGGCCTCGTCGATGCGGCGCACCATGGCGTGGGTGAGCGCGTTGATGGCCTTGGGCCGGTTCAGCGTGAGGAACCCGGCCCGCCCTTCGTTACGCACCAGGACGTGCGGGCTGTCGGTCGCGGTCATCGCAGGGGCTCCGCGGGGCCGGGGGCCGCCAAGAGTCGCATGATCCCGTCACTTCCCTCCAGGACGATCTTCCGACCACCGTATCCGGTGCGAGCTGCCGGGCGAAGCGCTGGGCTGAGGTGCCCGCGGCGGTTTCCTGCCCGCCGTAAGCCGAGCCGTCCGCGGAGGGTTCACGGCTGCCCTGGGCTGAGCCCCCGCGGCGGTTCCCGCCCGCCCGAGCCGAGCCGCCCGTGGCGGATTCCGCGCCGCCCCGGACCGCGTCTCCCCACCAGCCAACAGGGGCTTTCCCTCACGGGAGATGAGTACGCGCACTCAGGACGCCCGCCGCGATCCGCTCGTAGCCTCCGTGGCATGGAAAGTCATGATGCCGTCGCCGACGGCTCCCTCCGTGTCGGGATCACCGGGACCGGCTCCTGCCTGCCCGAGCAGGTGGTGGACTCGGAGCAGCTGCGGCAGCGGGTGGTCGCCGGCAGTGGGTTCACGCTGCCGGACGGGGTGTTCGAGCGGGCCACCGGGATCCTCACCCGTCGGGTCGCCCGGCCCGACGAGTACGCCTCCACCCTCGCGGTCGGGGCCGCCCGCCAGGCGCTGGCGCGGGCCGGCCTCGGGCCCGCCGACATCGACCTGCTGGTGTTCGCGTCCGCCACGCGCGACATGGTGGAGCCTGCCACCGCGCACATCGTGCAGGCCGAACTCGGCTCCCGGGCGCACGCCCTGGACGTCACCAACGCCTGCAACAGCTTCGTCAACGGCATCGACCTCGCCCGCACCATGGTCCTCGCGGGGCGCGCCCGGCGGGCCCTCGTCGTCACCGGTGAGACGCCGAGCCGGGCCGTACGGCACGACCCGGCCGATCTGGCCCAGTTCCGCGACGGCTTCGCCGGCTACACCTTCGGCGACGCGGGCGCGGCGGTGGTCCTCGAATCGGTGGACCGCGGCGGGATCCTCGACGTGGACAGCGAGACCCACTCCGAGCACTGGCGCGTCGGCGGGATATTCGGCGGCGGTTCACGCCATCCGCGCGGCGACGAGCACACGTACTTCCACGGCGACGGCAGCGAGTTGCGCGAGGTGTTCGAGAAGGTCGGCACGTCGGTGATCGACCGGGTCCGGCATCGTACGGGTCTCGAGTGGCGTCACTTCCGGTACGTCCTGGTCCATCAGGTCACCATGCCGTACCTGGAGCGCTTCGTGGAGATCACCGGCGTCCCCAGGGACCGGCTCGTGGTCACCGTCCCCGAGCTCGGGAACATCGCCAGCGCGAGCCTGGGCGTGCAACTCGACCGGATACACGACGGGTTGCGCCCGGGAGACCGCGTTCTGTTCGTCGGTCTCGGCGGTGGCGTCAGCATCATGACGATGGTCTGGGAGAAGGCGTGAGCGCGCTGTGGGTGGTGGTGCCCGCGCATCAGGAGGCCGCGCGCATCGGTGACACGCTGGCGGCGCTCGCCGCGCAGACGGACCGGGACTTCCAGCTGGTCGTGGTGGACAACGCCTCCGAGGACGACACCGCGGCGATCGCCCGCGCCTTCGCCGAGCGGGCCCCGTTCCCCGTGCACGTGCTCGACGAGCGGGACAAGGGGGTGGGCTGCGCCGTCGACACCGGGTTCCGGTACGCGATCGGGCGCGGGGCCACGCTGCTCGCGCGCACGGACGCCGACTGTCTGCCGCACCCCGGCTGGACGGCGGCGGCCCGGGGCGCGCTGCGGAGCGGCGCCGGCCTGGTGTGCGGACGGATCGACGCCCGCAGGGACGAGCACGGCCCCCTGGGCCGCGCCGTGTTCCGTACGCTCGTGCGGGTCGCGGCGTTCTTCGGCCGGGTGCGCCCCGCGCACCGGCGAGGGAACGGCTATCTGGCGCCGTACCGGATGCATGCCGGCAACAACATGGCCATCACCGCGCGCCTGTACGAGGCCGTCGGCGGGATGCCCCGCCGCCCCTCCCCCACCGACCGGCTCTTCCTGAACCGGGTGCGGCGCCGGACGACCGCCATCGTCCACGCCCGCGACATGGTGGTGGAGAACTCCACCCGGCGCCTGCGCGCCTACGGAGTCGTCGGAACCGCCCGCTGGTACCTGGACAAGGGCCCGGGCCGTCACGGGGAGGACCCGCGCTGATGCTGGAGGCTCTCGCCCACACCCTGCGGTCGCGCCCCGACCGGCCGGCCGTTCTCGGCACCTCGCGCACCGGCGCCGTCCGCACGAAGGCCAGCTGCGGGGAGCTCGCCGATCTCGCCGACGCGTACGCCGCCGCCCTGCATGCGCGCGGAATCGCGCGCGGCGGCACGGTCGGTGTCGCGGTGCGGCCCGGGCCGCGCGCGCTGGCCGTGATGCTCGCCGTACACCGGCTGGGGCTGCGCGCCGCGGTCCTCGACCCCTCGGCGGGGCCGGACGTCCTGCGCGCCCGGCTCGCGCTGGCCCGCCCGGACGTGGTCCTCGCCGACGCGACGGCACAGGCGGTGGCCGGATGGGCGAGGCCGCTGGCGCGCCGGGCCCGTCTCGCGCTGCCGGACCTCGCCGAGCTCGGACCGGTGGCCACGGTCGGCCCGCGGCTGCCGGGCAGCGCCCCCGCACTGCGCACCGGCGTCGGTACGGCGGTGCTGCCGCGCCCGGTGGACGGGGACGGCGACGCGGTGATCGTCTTCACCTCGGGCACCACTTCGCGGCCCCGCGCGGTGGTCCACACCCGTTCCTCGCTGGCCGCCGGCATGGCCACCGTGACCGACCTCGTGGCGCCCGAGCCCGGTCGCCCGGTCCTCGGCGGTACGTTCTTCGTCCTCGTACCGTCGCTGGCGAGCGGTGCGCCGGTCGCGCTGCCCGCCCGGTCGCCTGGCGTCCTGGCGCGGCAGATGCGCCGACTGGCGCCGCAGGCCACCTATCTGACACCTCCTCAGCTCCGGGCGGCGCTGGCCGAGGAGGCACGGTTCACGGGGCGGGTGTGGACCGGCTCCGCGCCGGCGAGCGCCGAGCTGCTCACGCGGGTGAAGGGGGCGGGAGCGGACGAGGCCTGGGGTGTGTACGCGCTCACGGAACTGTTCCCGGCGGCCGCCGTCGAGCAGGCGGACAAGGCCGCGTTCGGCGGCGAGGGCGATCTGGTGGGCGCGCCGCTGCCGGGGGTCGAGGCCAAGACCGGGCCGACCGGGGAGTTGTTGCTGTCCGGTCCGGCCGCCCGGGATCGGTACCTCGGCGAGGAGCCGGCGCCCTGGGTCGACACCGGCGACCGGGCACGGCTCGGCGCGGACGGCCGGATCGTGCTCGAGGGCCGCTGCAAGGACATGATCCTGCGGCGGGCGGAGAACATCTACCCGGGTCTCTACGAGCCCGCGCTGCACGTGGCCGGTGTCGAGCTGGCCGTGCTGGTGGGCGTTCCGGCCGGGGACGGGGACGAGCGTCTCGTCGCCGTCGTCCAGCCTCGCCGGGCGGCGGACCACGGCCGGGTGCGTGCCGCGCTGGCCGGGCCGCTGGAGCGGATGGGCGCGGCGCGCCCGGACGCGCTGCTGCTCGCCGACATCCCGCTGTCCGGCCGCTCGTCGAAGCCCGACCGGGCGGCGACGGCGCGACTGGCGGCCGCCCGCACCAGTGGTGCCGCCCGATGACGGCGGCACCGGAGGCGGCTCTGTGGGCGGTGGTGCCCGCCTTCGACGAGGAGGCCTCGCTCGGCGCGACGCTCGCCGCGCTCGCGGCGCAGTCCGACACCCGGTTCACCCTCGTCGTCGTCGACAACGCCTCCACCGATGGGACCCCCGGGATCGTCCGGCGCTTCGCCGCCGCCGCGCCCTTCCCCGTCCATCTCGTCGAGGAGCGCGAACCGGGCGCGGGCGCTGCCGCCGACACCGGGTTCCGGTACGCCATCGCCCGGGGCGCCGCGCTGTTGGTGCGTACGGACGCCGACTGTCTGCCGGCCCGCGACTGGATCGCCGCGGCGAAGGCGGCGTTCGCCGGGGGCGCGGAGATGGCCTGCGGACGCAGCGTCCCGCGCCCCGACGAGTCCCCGTCCGTCGCGGAGCGGTACGTCCTGCCGATGGTGGTCCGGGTGACGGCGGTCTACGGGCGCCTGCGCAAGGAGCACCGGGATCCGCGCTACCGCACCCCGTACGTCCTGTGCCACGGGCACAACATCGCCGTCACCGCCGATCTGTACGTACGGTGCGGCGGCGCGCCGAGGGTCCCGCTGGAGGGGCCGCCCGAGGACGTCGTGCTGCTCAACCGGGCGCGCCTGCACAGCGATCGGATCGCGCGGGCCGAACGGATGGTGGTGCGGGCGAGCCTGCGCAGGCTGCGGGCGTGGGGCGCCCGTCGGACCCTGCTGTGGTCCTGGGACCGCCGCTACCGGCCGAGCGACCCGCGGAAGGTGCACGTCCGGTGACCGGCTTCCCGACGACGTCCGCCGTCCGCGCGGCGCGGCGCCGCGACCGGCGGGTGTACACGCGCTCACACCCGCTGCTGTTCGCCCTGCTCGCGGCGGTCCGGCGCAGGCCCGTGGTCCGCGTGGGCCGGGCCGTGCTGGTGAGCGGCGCGGAGCCGTACCGTCAGGCCCTCACCCGGATCCCGCTGGACCGCGCGGCGGCCGGCACCACCGGGGGCGCGGCACGTGAACTGTCCCGGGGCGGGCTGCTGTTCGACCAGGACGGCGCGGGGCACCGCGACACCCGGCGGGCCGTGGCCGGAGGTCTGGGCGCGGACGGTGTGGCGCGGCTGCGGCCGGTCTGGCAGGCCGTCCTGGCGCGTCGGCTCGCCCCGCTCGGTGCGGGTGTCGCGGTCGATCTCGTCCCGCTGGCGCGCGAGTTGTCCGGTGCGACGGTCCGTGCCCTGCTGGACACCACCGCCGACCCGTCGTCCATTGCCTATGCAGCCGACGACTCGGCGGCGGCCGCGGTCAGGGACCATCTGCCGGGCCCTCGGCTGCCGGGCGCCGCCCGTGCGGCGGCCGGGGCGACGGCCCGTCTGGAGGCGTTGCTCGCGGGCGGGGAGGACGACGACGCGGGGCTGCGGGCGATGCTCGCCGTCGCCGCCGTCAACACGACCGTCGCCGCGCTGCCGCGCGCGGTCGCGTGGTGTGCGGACGGTGGGCTGTGGGAGCAGGCCGGCGACGAACGTCTGCGGCCGGCCCTGGTGACCGAGCTGCTCCGGGTCGTCGCGCCCTCCCCGCTGCTGCCGCGCGTGGCGGCGGCCGACGCCACGCTCGGCGGGTGCCCGGTCCGGGCCGGGGACCGGCTGGTGCTGGTGGCGCGCAACGCCGTGGGCGCGCACAGCACTCCGCCGGACGCCCACCACCCCGCGCCGCCCGCCGTCGCCCAGCTCGTCTTCGGCGCCGGCTCCCACGCCTGCCCGGGCGCCCGCCTGGCCCGCGCGCAGCTGGACGACCTCCTGGCCGCGCTCGCCCCGCACCGACCGTCCGTCGTCCGCGCCCGGGTCGACCGCCGGGCGGCACTCCCCGGCTGGCGCGAGCTGACGATCCGCGCGACGACGGCGGACGTCCGTAGGGAGACCCGAGCATGACGACGGACACCGTCACGGGCGTCGGCAATGCCGGCGTCCACGTCGCGCGAGTCCGCACCAGGGGTGGGCCGACGGGTCAGACGGGGCCGGCCATCCACGCGCGACCACCGGCCCCGGTACAGAGACCCGAGCATGACCACGATCGCCGTCGGCAGCACCGATTGCCTCGTCGCGCGAGCCCGCACCAGGGGCGGGCCGACGGGTCGGGCGGGGCCGGCCATCCACGCGCGGCCACCGGCCTCGGTACAGAGACGCGAGCATGACGACGAACGCAGGCCGACGGTGCCGCTGACCAGCAACGGGACCGCCGACCACGCACACCCGGAGAACCGAACATGACCACGATCGCCGTCACCGGAGCCAGTGGCTTCTGTGGCTCCCATGTCGCCGCCCTCGCCGCCACGCGCGGGGCCGACGTGCTGTGTGTGGGGCGGCGGCCCGGACCCGTCGGCCGGCATGTGCGCTGGGACGCCGAGAGCGGGCCGCCCGACCTGGGCGGCGCCGATCTCGTCGTGCACTGCGCCGCGGCCGTCGGCGACCCGGTGCCCGGTTCGCCGGCCGAGGCCACGATGCGGGCCGTGAACGTCGACGGCACCGCCCGCCTCCTGGCGGCGGCCGCCGGGCGGCCGGTGGTCTGGGTGAGCAGCGCCAGCGTGTACGCCCCCGGGCCCGGGCGGGCCCGGATCACGGAGGACCATCCCGTGCGCGGTCAGTTGAACGCCTACGGCCGTACGAAGGCCGCCGGCGAGGCCCTCGCGCTCGCGGCCGGGGCGGTGGTGCTCCGACCCCGCGCGGTCTACGGCCCCGGCGACCCCCATCTCGTGCCGCGCCTGCTGGCCCGCGTCCGTGCCGGGCTGCTGCTCCTGCCCGGCCGCGACGTGCTCCTGAGCCTGACGGCCGTGGAGAACCTCGCCGACGCGTGTCTCTCAGCCGCCGACTGGCCGCCGGGCGCGTACAACATCGCCGACCCGGTGCCGTACCACCGCGACGAGGCGGTACGGACCGTCCTGCGCGCCCATGGCGTACACGCGCGGATCGGCCGGCTCCCCCTGCCCCTGGCGCGCGCCGCGGCCGCCACCGCGGAGTCCCTGTCCCGTCTTCGGCCGCGCACCGAGCCCCCGCTGACCCGGTACGCCGTGGACCAGCTGGCCCACACGGTCGTCCTCGACGTCTCCAGGGCCGAGGGCCAGGGCTGGCGGGCCCAACGCACCCTCGCCGACTTCACGGCGGCCGTGTCCCGAGGCTGACGCGGAACGGCGCGCATCGGCCGGCACCTGCCGCGAACCGCCTCCGACCTCACCGATCGCCCGACGGCGTCCCCCGCATGCCCGGAAGAGCGCCGCGCCGGAATGCCCGGCAACAGGACATGCCCCACCACCTGCGGTATGCCTTTTCCATGGATCCCCGGCCGCGAGGCATCTCTCCCCGCCTCTCCCGGCGCGGTGGGCGGCTGCTTCTGGTTGCTCCCTTCGCGCTGATCGCGACGGTCACGGTGGTGGACATCCTGTTGCCGCCGGAGGTCCATCTCGGGCCGTTCCTGATCGCCGCGCCTGCGGTGACGGCGTCGTTCGCGGGACCTCGGATGACGGCCTTCGTGGGCGCGGTCGCGGTCCTCGCGCAGGCCGTGGTGGCGATCGTGCGGACGAGCCTGACGGACCTCAACCACACGTATCAGATCGCCGCTCTGATCCTGATCTCGATCATCGTCACCTTCTTCGCCTACCTGCGCGAGGCCCACGAGCGCAAAGTGACTCAACTGCGCTCCATCGCGCAGGCCGCGCAGAGCGTCGTCCTGCGTCCGCTCCCCAGCCGGTCGGGTCCGCTGCGGATCGCCTCGATCTATCTGGCGGCGGAGGAGGAGGCGCAGATGGGCGGCGATCTGTACGCGGCCGCCCGTACGGAGTCGGGGACGCGGCTGCTGATCGGCGACGCGCGTGGCAAGGGGCTCGACGCGATCAGCGAGGCCTCGCTCGTGCTCGGCGCCTTCCGCGTCACCGCCCGCCGGGAGCGGGAGCTTCCCGAGCTGATCAGGCACCTGGAGGCCGGTGTCGGTTCGGCCGAGGGGGACGAGCGCGGGGACCAGGTCGGGATGTCCGTGGTCGACGAGGAGGCCCAGGAGGCGTTCGTCACCGCGCTGGTCCTGGACATCCCCGATGACGAGCCGGTCGTCCGCCTCGTCAACTGCGGGCATCCCCCGCCGCTGCTCCTTCGGAAGGGACAGATCGTCGCTCTCGACAGCGCCGAACCGAGCCCGCCTCTGGGGCTCGCGGACGTGCTCTCCCCCATGGTGGCCGTGGAGTCCTTCCCCTTCGGCGTCGGGGACGTGCTGCTGCTCTACACCGACGGTGTCGTCGAGGCGCGCGGCCACGACCGGGTCTTCTACCCCTTGGTCGAGCGGCTCGCGGCATGGGCGGGGGACGACCCGCAGACCTTGCTCGGCCATCTCCGGGACGACCTCCACGCGTACGCGGGCGGCCACCTCGGCGACGACGCGGCACTGGTCGCGGTCGAGCGGCTGGCACCGGAGCCGTAGGGCCTCGATGCCCCCTAGGGGGCGGGGGCCAGTGCCCGGGCCAGCGCCGTGAGGAGGGCGGCGCCGTCGTGGGTCGCGATCGCGAGGCGTTCGCCCCGGCACGTGCTGACGACCACGCTGTCCATGCCCATCGGCACGGCCCAGCCGCCTCCCACCAGCCGCGGCGCGCCGTGGTCGGCCGCCTGCAGGCCGGAGAGGGGGCTCTGCACCGCACCGGCCGTCGCCGCGTACCGCCGGGCCGGGCGGGGCTTCACGAGCCGCAGCGCCGCGTGGACGGAGGCCGGGTCCACCTCGGCGAGGGGGATGCGCTCGCGGCCGACGCGGAGCAGGCCGCTGCCCGGGTCGACGCGGACGCGGTGGTAGATCGCCTTCGAGATCGGGACCGCGATGCAGGGCACCAGAACGAGCAGGTAGGCCGCCGACACGAGCAGCCAGACACCGGTGTCCTCGGGCAGCGCGTCCACTGCCAGCCGGACGACCATCGCCAGATAGACGGCGACACAGAAGACGGTCCAGGTCTTGGGCAGCTTCTCGACGTACATGCGGGTTCCTCGATCTTCGACGGCTCGGTCCCATCCTCGGCACTCCACGGGCCGCCGTCCTGAGTACCCGTACTCACTTCGCGGAGGTCGACGGCCGGGCGGCGCATGGCCGGGGGCCGGGCGGGCACGCGCGGGGCAGGAGCCCCTTCGGGAGGGAGTGCGCCATGCCCGCGGACGCGCACATCGGTACCTCGTACTGGATGCACGGCACGCCTTCTCCCGACCGCCCCGCCCTCGCCGACGACCTGACGGCCGACGTCGTCGTCATCGGGGGCGGGATCGCCGGTCTGTGTACGGCACACGAGCTGGTCCGCGCAGGACGTGAGGTCGTGCTGCTGGAGGCCGAGCGGGTCGCCGGCGGGGTCTCCGGCCACACCACGGGCAAGCTCACCGCCCTGCACGGCCTCACCTACGCGCGGCTGCGCGACACCCACGGCCTCCTCGCCGCCGGCCGGTACGCCCGTGCGCAGCAGGAGGCGCTCGATCACGTGGTGAGCCTGTGCGCGGAGCTGGGCATCGACGCCGAGCTGGAGCGGGCGCCGGCCTTCACCTACGTCACGGACGAGGAACGGGCCGGGGAGATCCGTGCGGAGGCGGCCGCGGCACTGGAGGCCGGGCTCGACGCCGCGTACGTGACGGAGACCGACCTGCCCTTCCCGGTGGCGGCCGCCGTCCGGCTGGACGGCCAGCTCCTCTTCCACCCGCGCAGGTTCGTGCTGGGTCTCGCCGACGATCTGGTCGCCCGGGGCGGCGTCGTGCACGAGCACACCCGGGTCACCGAACTGCGGGAGCTCGCGGAGTGCAGGCTGGTCACGGAGGGCGGCGCTACCGTCCACGCCGAGGACGTGGTCGTGGCGACGAACTTCCCGCTGATCGTGCACACTTCGCTGATCACCAGACTGACGGTCCGCCGGGAACTGGTGGTCGCCGCCCCTGTCCCCGCGGCGACGGCGCCCGAGGGCATGTACCTGACGCCCGAGGACCGCACCCGGTCGGTGCGCACCGCCCCGTACGACGACGGCCGCCGGCTGCTCATCGTCACCGGCGAAGCGTTCGAGCCCGGTACCAATCACGCGGGCGACCGGCTCGAGCGGCTGACCGCGTGGGCCCGCCGGACCTTCCCGGCCTTCGGCGAGTCCCGGACCGTCTTCCGGTGGGCCGCGCAGGACGTGCGGTCCGCGGACCGTCTTCCGTACGTGGGTCATGAGCACCCGGACACACAGCATGTCTTCATCGCCACCGGGTTCGGCGGCTGGGGCATGAGCAACGGGGTGATGGCCGGCCGTCTGCTGGCCGCCCATGTGACGGGCGCGCCGCGCCCCGACTGGACCGAGCTCTTCGATCCGCGCCGTCATCTGCCCCTGCGGGAGTTCCCGGACGTGGTGCGGGCGCAGGCGTCCGTGGCCCGGCACTACCTGATCGCGCGGGCACCGCGCTGCACCCACATGGGCTGCGAGCTCGGCTTCAACGAGCTGGAGGACGCCTGGGAGTGCCCCTGCCACGGTTCGCGCTTCGCGGCGGCCGACGGGCGGGTGCTTCAGGGGCCCGCGACCCGCCCCCTGGAGGAGGCGGGTCCGGCCCTGGAGGGTGTGGGCGGGGTCAGCGGCGCAGCGGACCCTCACACGTGAAGCCGGCCGTTCCGGCCCGGCCGCCGGTCCAGATCTCCACCGGGCCGAAGGAGCAGTTCATGTCGTTGAAGTTGTCTCCGCCGCTCCGGCTCCGGTCGAGGACGAAGTAGTCGACGGTCTCGGACATGTCCTTGAAGACCTGGTCGGGGTCGGTGGCGTCGGCGAGGTTGGCGGTGATCCTGCCGTTGCACACGAAGCGCGGCAGCAGGGGGTCGCCGGTTCCGGTGCAGCCGGGCGTGTTGCCGGTGGCGGCCGCGAAGGCGGACCGTATCTGGTCGGGCGTGGCGTGCCGCAGGCCGGCGGTCGGCTCGTGGGTGGTGTCGGGCACGAACAGCTCGTCGACCCGGGCGATCTGCCGGTCGAGGAAGGCGTCGTAGGCGGCTTGTGTCCCCGGGTCCTTGCCGACGGTGTCGCGCCAGGTGTCGTAGCCCCGGACGTCTCCCGCGCGGAGGTAGCCGTACATGGCGCGCAGCAGCGCGGGGCGCTCGGTCCACAGGTACTCGAAGAACGTGCCCGCGTAGCTGTAGAAGCGGAAGCCGTCGCCGTCGTAGGTGGCATGCAGGATCTGGTCGACGGTCATGCGCGGGCCGCCCGAGGCGGTGTCCCTGATGACGCTCTCGACGAGTGACTTGCGGACGGCGATGCCGTCGTCGCGGGTGGCGCCGTCGAAGAACTCCGCGGTGCCCTCGTCCATGGCGGTGGTGCGGTCGTTCTCGTACCACGGTCCCTCGCCGAAGAAGCCGGGGACGGCGTAGCGGCCGTTGAGGTAGTGGACGTACTCGTGCCGGAAGAGTTCTTCGAGCGTGAGGCTGGAGTCCTGCGGCACCCGCCGCTGGTACGTGTAGAAGGTCGCGCCGCGCTCGATGTAGATGCCGCCGTTCTCGGTGCCCATCCCGGTGAGGATCGGGTGGTACGTCTCGTAGTCCTGGCGCGAGGCGTAGAGCACGATGTTCAGGGCGGTGTTCGGGTCTCCGGCGAGCGGCTGCTCCGTGCCGAGCACCCGGTGGAACTGGGCTTTGACCTGCTTGCTCGCGTAGTAGAGCTGGTCGACGGTGGCGCGGTCGAGGCCGGTGCGGACCTTGATCGCCCCGTTGTCGTAGCGGTACGTGTGCGGGAAGATCCGCGCCTCGATGTCGGCCTTGCAGACCTTGTACGGGGCGCAGGCGTCGTAGAAGTTGAGCCAGCCGACGAGCGAGGCCCAGGGGGCGCTTCCCATGCCGAAACCGGTCTCGACCGGGCCGAGGAGCCCGCCGAGGTCGGCGACGATCCTGGTCTTGAGGCTGTCGATCTGGCCGAAGCGGCCGTACTCGCCGAGGGCGTCGCGGACGACCCAGGCGTTGGCGGTGTTCTTGAGGTGCGTGTGGGTGGAGAAGTCCTTGAACGCCGCCCGGTAGCCCGCGTTCTGGGCGATGGCGGCACGGAACGCGGTGTCCTGGTTGCCGGGGTAGACGCCGAGGTAGTTGACCGAGAGCGCGGCGAGGGCCGCGCCGCCCCAGCCGGGGTCGCCGGAGGTCTGCGGGTGGCCGGCGCCCATGCGGGCGAGGACCTGGGCGATCAGACCGAGTTGGTGCTGTCGCAGGCCGGGGGCGCTGCCGGTGTAGAGGGCCTCGCGGAGCGTCTGGGCGTTCTCCGGGGTGACGTCGAAGGTGTGCGAGGCGTAGGCGTAGGCCGCGGTGGCCGCGCGCATGGTCTCGACGGTGGGGGCGTCGGTGATGTCTATCTCGGACCGGCTGAAGTCGTGGTAGGCCACCGCGTGGAGGTAGGTGAACATCTCCAGGAGATGGGTGGAGTTCGTTCCGTCGTGGTCGGGGCTGAGGCCCTTGATCCGCTGGGCGACGGCCTGCACGTGCGCGTCCGACATCACGGGGGCGAGGCGGGCGTCCCAGGTCCAGATCAGTCCGCGCAGGCAGCCGTCGGCCTCGACGGCGGGATCGGCGAGGAAGTCGGCGAGCTGGGCGGGGGTCAGTCCGGTGATGCCGTCGAGCGTGCAGGGCACGCCGGCCAGGGTGTTCGCCGCTCGTGCGGTGCGGTCCCGGTCCTGGAGGCTCGGGCCGCTCTGCGGACCGGGGACCCGTCCGGCGGTGACGCCGCGGGGTGCGGCGGCGGGTCCCGTCTTCGCCGCGGGCGCCTCGGCGAGGCGGTCGACCTCGTCGTGCGGGTTCGGGGCGTAGGCCGCCGGGGCGGTCGGGCCGGTGTTCCGGGGCGCGAAGGTGGCCGGTGTCGGGGCGGCGGCCTGGGCCGCGTACGCGAGCGGGGCGGTGAGGCCGGTCGCGAGCACTGCGGCGAGAAGGGTCGTGCGCACGGCTCTGTGCTGGGACACGAAGTCTCCTGTGATGGGGGGGTGAACTTCCCTTGGGGGCAGGGCCGTTGAGATGACGCTGCCCTGAACATGACATGTAACATAGCAATGTGAAATTGCACTGAGAAGCCTTGTGCGTCGTCAGTTTCCGTGGCCTGCGGGCCACTTGAGGGCCGAGCGAACGAAAGCGCAGGACCGAGTCGCATGCGAAAGCCGTTGCAGACAGGGCGTGTTGGTCCTCTTGGCAAGCTCAGTGGCGTGTGAAATATTACTGCCGTGCCCACGAGACACCTCTCCGCGGCGACCGACGTCATCATCGTCGGCGCCGGAATGATCGGCGCGGCCTGCGCGTACTACGCCGTACGCGCGGGCCTCTCCGTCACCGTCCTGGACCGCGGCCCCGTCGCGGGCGGCACGACAGGCGCCGGTGAGGGCAACCTCCTGGTCTCCGACAAGGAGCCGGGGCCCGAGCTGGACCTCGCGCTCCTCTCGAACCGCCTGTGGCGCGAACTCACCCCCGCTCTGCGGACGGAGGCCGAGTTCGAGCCCAAGGGCGGCCTGGTGGTCGCCTCGGACGAGAGCGGCCTGGACGCCCTGCGTCGGTTCGCGAAGGCGCAGGGCGCGGCGGGCGTCGAGGCGTACGAGATCCCCGGTGACGGGCTCCACGACCTGGAGCCCCATCTCGCACCGGGCCTCGCGGGCGCGTTCCACTACCCCCAGGACGCGCAGGTGCAACCGGCGCTGGCGGCGTCCCGGCTGCTGCGCGCCACCTGCGCCACCGTCCGCACCGGCACGGAGGTCACCTCCGTCCTCACCGGTGCGGACGGTTCCGTGCGCGGGGTACGGACCTCCGGCGGCGGCGCGCTGTACGCCCCGTACGTGGTGAACGCGGCCGGGAGCTGGGGCGGCGCACTCGCCCGACTGGCCGGCACGGAGCTGCCGGTCCTTCCCCGCCGCGGCTTCGTGCTGGTCACCGAACCGCTGCCGCGCGTGGTGCGGCACAAGGTGTACGCGGCGGACTACGTCGCCGACGTCGCGAGCGACTCCGCCGCTCTGCAGACCTCGCCGGTCGTCGAGGGAACTCCGGCGGGGCCGGTCCTGATCGGCGCGAGCCGGGAGCGCGTCGGCTTCGACCGTACGCTCTCCACACCGGCCCTGAGCCGGCTGGCCCGGGGCGCCGCGCGGTTGTTCCCGGTGCTCGCCGGCGTGCGGGTGACGCGGGCGTACGCGGGCTTCCGCCCGTATCTGCCGGACCATCTTCCGGCGATCGGCCCGGACCCACGCGTTCCCGGGCTCCTGCATGCCTGCGGACACGAAGGCGCCGGGATCGGACTGGCCCCGGCGACGGGCCTGTTGATCTCCCGCTTCCTGACCGGGACCGCGCCGCCGATGGACGCCCGCCCCTTCCGCCCGGAGCGGTTCTCCGACGCGGCGGGGCGCGCCGGCCGGCCGGCCGGGGAGGCGACATGACCCGGGACGACCCGTCCACCGTTCCCCTTCGGCTGGGAGTGCGCATGATCCGTCGCTTCAGGCACCGCGTGAGCCGTGCCCGTACCCCGCGTTCGCTCGTCGGCGCCCGGCCCGGGCCGGAGATCACGTTCACGTTCGACGGGCGGCCCGTCACCGCGCTGCCGGGGCAGTCGCTCGCCGCCGCGCTGTGGGCGGCGGGGATCCTCTCCTGGCGGACGACGCGCGTCGGCGGGAAGCCGCGCGGGGTGTTCTGCGGGATCGGCCAGTGCTTCGACTGTCTGGTCACGGTCGACGGCCGCCCGAATCGGCGTGCCTGTCTCGTGCCGGCCGGTCCGGGCGACGTCGTCACCACCCAGGAGGGACACGGCCGTGCCGAACTCGACGCCCGCTAGCGGCCACCCGGACCTGCCGACCGCATCGGGGACGTACGACGTGGTGGTCGTCGGTGCCGGGCCCGCCGGGCTCGCGGGGGCCGTCGCCACCGCCGAGCGCGGTCTGTCGGTGGCGCTGCTCGACGGTGACGACGGGCTCGGCGGCCAGTTCTACCGGCAGCCCGCGGCCTCGCTGGGGGCCGCCCGGCCGGAGGCGCTGCACCACGACTGGGCGGCGTTCGACACGTTGCGCCGGCGGTGGGAGGCGAGCGGCGGCGTCCATCTCCCCCGGCACCACGTCTGGACCGTGGCCTCGGAGCGGACCGCCTCTCCGGGGGCGGGCGCGGACGGCGCTTCCTGGGCCGTGCATGCCGTCACCGGACCCGACGGGGACGGCGACCGGCCCGCGCTGGTGCGGGGCCGCGCCGTCCTGCTGGCGACCGGTGCGGCCGAGCGCCAACTGCCCTTCCCCGGCTGGACCCTGCCGGGCGTGATCGGAGCGGGCGGTGCGCAGGCGATGCTCAAGTCCGGGCTCGTGCTGCCCGGCGGCCGGGTCGTGGTCGCGGGCAGTGGCCCGCTGCTGCTCGCCGTGGCCTCCTCCCTGGTGGCGGCGGGAGCCCGGGTACCCGCCGTGGTCGAGGCGTCGGGCTACCTCGGCTACGCCCGGCGGCCCGGTGTACTGGCCGCGGGTCCGGGCAAGTTGGCGGAGGCCGTCGGGCACGTGGCGCCGCTGGCGCTGAGCGGTGTGCGTCCCTACGCACGGCATGCCGTCGTCCGCGCGCACGGCGCCGAGCGGGTGGAGGCGGTGACCGTCGCCCGCCTGGACGGCGACTGGCGTCCGGTGCCCGGCACCGAGCGGCGGATCGCCTGCGACGCGGTTGCCGTCGGCCACGGTCTCGTTCCCCGGATCGACCTGGGCACGGCCCTCGGCTGCGCCACCCGCACCACGCCGGACGGCGCGACGGCCCTCGTGGTCGACGCCGGGCAGCGGACCACGGTCGCGGGCCTGTGGTCGGCGGGCGAGACGGCCGGCGTCGGCGGCGCCCGACTGGCGATGGTCGAGGGCGAGTTGGCCGGTGCGGCGATCGCCGCCCGCCTGCGCGGAGCGTCCGCCGGGGGGCCGTCGGCGCGGACGCGGTCGCTGCTGCGCGCACGTGCCCGGCTGCGGGCCTTCGCCTCGCTGATGGCCGCCGCGCACGCACCGGGCGACGGCTGGTACGGCCCGGGCGGCTGGCTCGACGACGACACGGAGGTGTGCCGTTGCGAGGAGGTCGACGCGGGGCGCGTCCGCGAAGCGGTCGACCGCCTGGGCGCGGGCGACGCCCGTACGGTGAAGCTGCTGACCCGGGCGGGCATGGGCTGGTGCCAGGGGCGGGTGTGCGGACCCGCCGTCGCCTGCCTCGCGCGCGGAGGGCCGGCGCGGGACGCCTCACTCCCCGCCTCCGCCGAACGCCGGCCGTTGGCCGTCCCGGTGACGCTCGGCGCGCTCGCGGCGCTCGAACACGACCCGGACCGCACACGGGACGGCGACTGAACCCGTACCGACAGAGACGTAACTGACGATCCATCAGTACCATGTCACATCTCACTGACGAAGGGCTCCACGTGACCGTCACCCCCGCCCCCGCCGACTGGACCACCACCCGCCCCTGGCGCGGCATCATGGTCGCCACCGCCCTCCCCTTCCGTGACGACGACCTCACCGTCGACCACGACGCCTACGCCGCGCACGTCCGATGGCTCCTCGACAACGGCTGCGACGGCGTCGTCCCGAACGGTTCGCTCGGCGAGTACCAGACCCTCACCGACGAGGAGCGCGCCCGGGTCGTCCGTACGGCCGTGGAGGCGGCCGGTGACGGGGCGCGGGTGATGCCCGGGGTCGCGGCCTACGGCAGCGCCGAGGCGCGCCGCTGGACCGAACAGGCCGCCGAGGCGGGCTGCGGATCAGTCCTGCTGCTCCCGCCCAACGCCTACAGGTGTGACGCCCCCGCCGTGCGCGCCCACTACGCCGAGGCCGCCGGTGTCGGACTGCCGGTCGTCGCGTACAACAATCCGCACGACACCAAGGTGGACCTGACCCCCGAGCTGCTCGCCACGCTGCATGCGGACGGCCACATCGTCGCGGTGAAGGAGTTCAGCGGCGATGTCCGCCGGGCGTACGAGATCGCCGAACGCGCCCCGGAGCTCGACCTGTTGATCGGCGCTGACGACGTCCTGCTCGAACTGGCCGTCGCGGGTGCGGTCGGCTGGGTCGCCGGATACCCCAACGCCTTCCCGGCCTCCTGCGCGGAGCTGTACCGCGCCGCCGTCGCCGGCGATCTCGAGCGCGCCCTGCCGCTCTACCGCGCGCTGCACCCGCTGCTGCGCTGGGACTCGAAGACGGAGTTCGTCCAGTCGATCAAGCTGTCCATGGACATCGCGGGCCGGCGCGGCGGCCCTTGCCGCCCGCCGCGCTCGCCGCTCGCCGGCATCACCGAGGCCGAGGTCCGCGCCGCCACCGAGAAGGCCGTCGCCGACGGCCGGCACTGAGAGGAGCCCCGTCGTGCGCACCCGTCATGTGTTCCACGCCGTCGACTCGCACACCGAGGGAATGCCCACCCGTGTCATCACCGGCGGGGTCGCGCCGATCCCCGGCGCCACCATGGCCGAACGCCGGCTCCACTTCATCGAGCACATGGACCGTCTCCGTACGCTGCTGATGTACGAACCCCGCGGTCACGCCTCCATGAGCGGGGCGATCCTGCAGCCGCCGACCAGGCCGGACGCCGATGTCGGCGTCCTGTTCATCGAGGTGTCCGGCCTGCTGCCGATGTGCGGGCACGGCACGATCGGGGTGGCGACCGTGCTGGTGGAGACCGGGATGGTGCCGGTGGTCGAACCGGTGACCACCGTCCGCCTCGACACCCCCGCCGGCCTGGTGCGTGCGGAGGTACGGGTCGAGGGCGGCGCCGCGAAGTCGGTGACGCTGACCAACGTGCCCGCGTTCTGCGCCGCCCTGGACCGGGAGGTGAAGGTGCCCGGCTTCGGCACGGTCCCCTACGACCTGGCCTTCGGCGGCAACTTCTACGCGTTCGTCGATCTGGACGCGCTCGGGCTGCCGTTCGACCGGGACCGCAAGGACGAGCTGCTCAGGGCCGGGCTCGCGATCATGGAGGCGATCAACGCCGACGACCGGCCCGTCCACCCGGTCCGGCCGGAGATCGGCGGCGTCAAGCACGTCCATCTCACCGCGCCCGGCTCGGACGCGCGCCACTCGCGCCACGCCATGGCCATCCATCCCGGCTGGTTCGACCGCTCCCCCTGCGGCACGGGAACCTCCGCGCGCATGGCGCAACTCCATGCCCGCGGGGAGCTCCCGCTGCACCAGGACTTCGTCAACGAGTCCTTCATCGGCACCCGGTTCACCGGTCGGCTGGTCGAGGAGACCGAGGTGGGTGGCGTGCCCGCGGTGGTGCCGACCATCACGGGGCGCGCGTGGCTCACGGGCACCGCGCAGTACTTCCTCGACCCGGAGGACCCGTTCCCCGGCGGGTTCCTGCTGTGAGCTGTCACGCGCCGTGAAAACGTGAAATTGTACGGTGGTGCGGCGCCACGCCCCGGCGGCCGGACGGCGCGACAAGCGGAAGTCGGAGAACGGCACATGGGCCATCTGAAGCAGAGTCATCTGATCACCACCCGGGAGCGCCTGCGCGACCAGGTGGCCCACGCTCTGCGGGCGGCGCTGATCTCCGGCGAGCTCAAGCCCGGCGAGGTGTACTCGGCGCCGGGTCTGGCCGAGGACTTCGGGATCTCGGCGACGCCGGTACGGGAGGCGAGGCTCGACCTGGCCCGTGAGGGCCTGGTCGAGCCGGTGCGCAACAAGGGCTTCCGGGTCACCGAGGTCAATGAACGCGACCTCGACCAGTACACGGACATCCGGCTGCTCATCGAGGTGCCGACGGTGGGCCGGGTGACGCTGACGGCGGACCGCGACGAGCTCCGGGCGCTGCGGCCGATCGCCGAGGAGATCGTGGCGGCGGCCCGCGCCCACGACCTCATCGGCTATCTGGAGTCCGACCGCCGGTTCCATCTCACGCTGCTCGGCCTCTCCGGCAACGAACGCCTGGTCGAGACGGTCGGCGACCTGCGCAAACGGTCCCGTCTCTACGGTCTGACGGCGCTGGACGAGCGGGGTGAGCTGTTGCCCTCGGCGGAGGAGCATCTGGAGTTGCTCGACTTCATGCTGGCGGGTGACGCGATGGGCGCGGAGGCCTGCATGGTCCGGCATCTCAGCCACGTACGGTCCCTGTGGGCGCGGGACGACGCCCGTACGGCGTCGGCCGCCGTGACGCCCGCTCCGCGCAGCGCGACCGGTTGAGGTCGAGGTCCTGGGCAAAACGGCCGATAATGGACCTCATGAGCCGTAAGGCAGCAGCTCCGCCTCATGCCCCGTCGACCCTGTCCTACAAGGGCCGGGACATGCGTCTGCGCACGATCGCCATCGTGGTCCTCACAGGTCTCGCGATCTGGTTCATCGCCGCGAACACGGGGTCGGTCACGATCAGACTGTGGATCCCGACCGTCACCCTGCCCCTCTGGAGCGTCCTCACGGTCACGCTCCTCGTCGGGGTCGTTCTCGGCCTGTACATCGCCCGTCGGCGCGCACGGCGCTGACCGGACCGCGCATGGGCGACACGGAACCGCGGCTGGACCGCGGCGAGGCGCTCGCCGTCACAGGCGTGGGCTGTTTCCTGTGGGTGCCGGCCACCGGTCGGCTGATCCTCGACCCCGTGGGCCGCGACGCGCTCGATCTGCTGCCCGGGGAGTACCACGGGCTGGCCACCGACCTCCGGCCGAAGATCCTCCGGGACGACTGGACGCTGCTGTCGGGTCTCGCCGCGCAGCTGCGGGGCGGCCGCAAGGACGCGTACAGCGCCTACTTCCGCGTCGCCCTGCACGACGGTCGCAGCCGCTGGACGCACGTTCGGGGGAACGTCGTGCGCGCGGGCGCGAACGGGCCCACGCGGGTGGTGGGGGTGGTCCGTGACGCCACCCTGGATCTGTCGCCCTCCTCGGTGCGCCCCCCGGCCGACGAGGACAGCGACCACCTGCACACTCTGGGCGAGGCGGCGATCGCACTGGCCCGGGCGATGAGCGTGCACGAGGTCGCCGCGGTCCTCGGCGACGAGCCGTCTCTGCGCAGGCTCGGGGTGAAGGCCATGTCACTCGCCGTACTCGAGCAGGGACGGCTCCGGCTCGTCCGCTCGGTACTGTCCCTGGACGACGCCGAGCCCCCGCAGAAGTCCCGGCTCGCCGACTCCTGGCCGCTGAACGACGTCGTACGCTCCGCCAGGCCGCTCTTCTTCACCTCCGTGCCCGACTTCCTCGAACGCTACCCGCGGCTGGCGCCGCACCAGCACGGCTTCCACGCGACGGCCGCCGCGTTCCTGCCGCTGGTCGAGCAAGGACAGCCGCTCGGCGCCATGGGCATGTTCTACGACAACACGAACTCGTTCTCCCTCGCGGACCACACCCTGATGACCGCGTGGTCGAAGGCGGTGGCCCGCGCCCTGCACCGGGTCACGATGCTCGACCGTTCGAGGGAGATCGCAGCCGGTCTGCAGAACGCCATGCTGCCGCGCAGGATCCCCGAGACCCCCGGCGGGCGGATCACCGTGCGGTACCGGACCGCGCGGCAGGGGGTGCGGGTCGGCGGGGACTGGTACGACGCGGTGACGCTGCCCGACGGCGGGGTGGGCGTGGCCATCGGGGACGTGCAGGGTCATGACACCGAGGCGGCGGCGCTCATGGGGCAGTTGCGCGTGGCCATGAGCGCGTACGCGGCGGAGGGCCATCCGTGCGAGTGGGTCCTCGCCAAGGCGTCGGCGTTCCTCGCCGAGCTGGGCGCCGACCGCTTCGCCACCTGCCAGTACCTGCGGATCGCTCTCGCCACCGGCGCGGTCGAGGCGGCCAACGCGGGCCATCCACCGCCGCTGCTTCGTCATGCCGACGGCACGGTGGACCGACTGGAGCTGGCCGGCGGGCCGCCCCTGGGACTCCCCGCCGAGTGGGGCCTCACGCCGTACGCGCCGACGACGGCGCGGCTCGCTCCGGGCGAGACCCTGCTGCTGTACAGCGACGGTCTGGTCGAGCGGCCGGGCGAGGACATCGACGGCGGCCTGGGCCGGCTGACCGCCGCGTTCTCGGCAGGCCCGGCCGATCTGGAGGAGCTCGCCGACCACCTCCTCGACACGCTCACCCCGGGCCCGCACGCGGAGGACGACGCCGCGCTGCTGATGCTGCGCCGAGACGGGCCGTGACCGCTGCGGCTCGGGTGGCGGGGAGGCCGTACTTCAGGCGGGGACGCCGTGGCGGCGGGCTTCCTTGGGGGTCAGGCCCCACCATCGGCGGCAGCAGCGGTTGAGGGCCGACTGTTCGGAGAGGGCGAGCAGGCCCGCGATCTGGCCGAAGGGAAGGTCGGTGGCGGTGAGATAGCGGCGGGCGGCGCGCCGCCGTTCCTCGTCGAGGAGGGCGGCGAACGTGGTGTCCTGCTCGGCTAGCCTGCGCTGGAGCGTGCGGGGATGGAGGTTCAGCAGGTCGGCGACGGTCGCGATCGTGGGTGCCGAGGTGCCCAGTGACTGGCGGACGGCGGCGCGGACGCGGGTGGGGAGGTCGGGGCTCCCGCCGGGGGTGTGCTCGGCGAGGAACGCGACCGCCAGATCCCGCAGATGGCTGTCACCGCCGGCGAGCGGACGGCTTTCGAGCGTGTGCGGCACGCGCAGCAGGGCGGCGGGCCGACCCGTGCGTACGGGTACGCCGTAGAAGTCCTCGTACGCGGACAGCGGCGCGGCCGGTACGTGCGGCAGCTCCACCGTGCACAGCCCGTACGGTCCGGTCAGGAACATGATCGAGCGGTGGATGAAGCCGAGGCTCAGTTCCAGTGCCTGCGGCGGGAACTCCCGCCCGGGCGCGACACCCAGGCCGAGCGCCACGATGCCCGGTGTTCCGTACGGATCCGGCTCCAGACCGAACCGCATGGATTCGGTGTGGACGAAGAGATAGCGGACGGTGCATGCGAGGGCGTCGCCGAGGGTGGGCGAGTTCTGGATGGCGAGCGCCAGGGCGCCGAGCATCCCGAGTTCCTGACGTGCCGCCATGCGCAGGCCGAGGTCGGGGCAGCCGAGTTCGGCCGCGGCGAGCTCCAGGACGGTGGCGACGGCTTCGTCCTCGACCAGGAGGTCGTCGGAGTCGAGGGCCGCGAGGGGCAGATTCACCCTTCGCACGAATTCCTCGGCGTCGCCGCCTAGCTCCGCGACGGTCGCGCGGAAGCCCCGCAAACCGGCCGACCTGATCACTGGCATGTCGCCCAGGGTCAAGAATCTGTCGTCCGGAGTCAATTCCTGCTCCGTGTTGCTTCCGACACTAGGTACATGACGACGAGCACCGGTCCATCGACCACGCCCACTCCTTCCGACGCACTGCCCGAGCACATCGACGTCGTGATCGTCGGCGCCGGCCTGTCCGGTGTCGGTGCGGGCTACCGGCTCCGGACGGAGTGCCCCGACCGCTCCTACGCGATCCTCGAAGCCCGGCAGAGCATGGGCGGGACGTGGGACCTGTTCCGCTACCCGGGCGTGCGCTCCGACTCGGACATGTTCACGCTGGGGTACCCGTTCAAGCCGTGGCGGGACTCCAAGGTGCTCGCCGACGGCGCGTCCATCCTCGGCTACATCAAGGAGACGGCCGCCGAGTTCGGCATCGACCGGCACATCCACTACGGCACGCGCGTCCTGGCCGCCGACTGGTCCTCGCCGACCGCCCGGTGGACACTCACGCTGGAGCGCACCGACACCGGCGGCCAGGTCACACGGCAGACCCTGACCTGCGATTTCCTCTACACCTGCGCGGGTTACTACAACTACGAGCGGGGCCACTCCCCCGACTTCCCGGGGATCGATTCGTTCGAGGGGCGGGTCGTGCACCCGCAGTTCTGGCCCGCGGACCTCGACCACACCGGCAAGCGCGTCGTCGTCATCGGCTCCGGGGCGACCGCGGTCACTCTCGTGCCCGCCATGGCCGGCCGGGCCGCGCACGTGACGATGCTCCAGCGCACCCCCACCTGGATCAGCTCGCTCCCGTCGAGGGACGTGGTGGCCGACGCCGTACGGGCGGTGCTGCCGGCGAAGGCGGCGCACCGGGTGGTCCGTACGAAGAACATCCTGTTCACGATCGGCGTGTACCAGTTCTGTCGGCGCGCGCCCAGGACGGCACGGCGCGTCCTGAGCGGGCTGAACCAGCGGGTCCTGCGGGACAAGGGGCTGATCCGGGAACATCTGACGCCCAGCTACGACCCTTGGGACCAGCGGCTCTGCGCCGTTCCGGACGCCGATCTCTTCCACGCCCTGAAGAAGGGCGAGGCCGAGATCGTCACCGACCGCATCGACCGTTTCGTGCCGGAGGGGATCCGGCTGACATCGGGCCGGGTGCTGGAGGCGGACGTCGTCGTGACGGCCACCGGACTCGAACTGCAGGCCTTCGGCGGCATCGAACCGACGGTGGACGGCCGACCGGTGAAGCTGTCGGACCAGTTCGTGTGGCAGGGCACGATGCTCACCTCGGTCCCCAACTTCGCCTTCTGCATCGGCTACACGAACGCCTCCTGGACGCTGCGCGCCGACCTCACCTCGCGCCTCGTCTGCAAGGTGCTCAACCACATGGGCGGGCGGCGGTACGCGGCGGTGGTGCCGAAGCCGGAGGGCACGCTACGCGAGCGCCCCCTGCTCGACCTGGCCTCGGGCTACGTCCGGCGCTCGATCGACGCTTTCCCTCGCCAGGGCGACCGGAGCCCGTGGAAGGTCCGCCAGAACTACGTCCTGGACGCGGCGACCACGATGCGCACGAACCTGGACCGCACTCTGGCACCGACCCCACTGGCGCGGGTGCTCGCGGCCCGAACGGCCGAGGAGCAAGTCATTGGTCTGGGCAGTCACCAATCATAGAGGGAGCACTGACCACTCCTCGGAAGTTCACCCAAGAATTACCGCACGGATCTATACCTTTAGGCCGCCCTCCCCCATCCTTTCCTCGGTGTGCCGCTGGGGCACGCAGTGACGCGAGAGGCGGGGCATGACTCCCATCAGCCGCAGGGGATTCGTCGGGATCGGGGCAGGTCTCATGGCGGGCGCCGCCCTCCCCCCGGGCACGGCATCGGCCACCGCCGCGGCCGCCACCGGCACGCTCACCGACGTCAAGCATGTCGTGATCCTCATGCAGGAGAACCGCAGCTTCGACCACTACTTCGGCAGGATGCGTGGTGTCCGCGGCTTCGGTGACCGGGCCGCGGGCAACATCCCGGGCGGCTGGGGCACGTTCAACCAGCCCAACTGGGGCGGCCGTCAGTACCCGTGGAAGCTGAGCGCCACCCCGCCCGCCGGGGGCGTCGACGGCGAGACCCTGGCCCAGTGCAACGGCGACCTTCCGCACAGCTGGACCTCGCAGCACGCGGCGTGGAACAAGGGCCGGATGGACAACTGGGTGACCGGCGTCGGCAACACCCGCACCCTCGGCTATCTCGACCGCGGCGACATCCCCTTCCACTACGCCCTCGCGGACAACTACACGATCTGCGACGCGTACTTCTGCTCGGCGCTCAGCGCCACGGGCCCGAACCGCACCTTCTTGTGGAGCGGCAGGATCGACGCCTCCAGCAAGGACGGGGGCGACGAGTCCGGGCTCACCTGGGAGACGTACGCCGAGGCGCTCCAGCGCGCCGGGGTGAGCTGGAAGGTCTACCAGAACGCGCAGGACAACTACGGCGACAACGGCCTCGCGTACTTCAAGAAGTTCACCGACGCGCGACCGGGCGACCCGCTGTACGACCGCGGTATGGGGTCGGTCCCCAAGGTCACCGGCTCGACCCCGGACGACATCGCCGCCGCGATCCGCGCCGACGTCGTCGCCGGCACGCTGCCCCAGGTCTCCTGGGTCGTGGCGAACGAGGCCTTCTCCGAGCACCCGTACGCCCCGCCCGGCGACGGCGCGCACTTCGTGGACCTCGTCTACCGCGCGCTCGCCGCGAACCCCGAGGTGTTCGACGGGACGGCCCTCTTCCTCAACTACGACGAGAACGACGGCTTCTTCGACCATGTGCCGCCGCCGGTCGCCCCGCCCGGCACCCCGGGCGAGTACCTCGACGGTGTCCCGATCGGCCTCGGTTTCAGGGTCCCGATGCTCGTCATGTCCCCGTGGACGCGCGGCGGGTGGGTCAGCTCCGAGGTCTTCGACCACACCTCCGTCCTGCGGTTCATGGAGACCTGGACGGCCGCCCTCGGCACCCCCGCCGCCTGCCCGAACATCAGCGCCTGGCGGCGCAAGGTCACGGGTGACCTGACCGGGGTCTTCGACTTCGCGCACCCCGTCTTCGGCGTCCCCTCGGGGCTCCCGTCCACCGCCAGGGTGATCGGGCAGTCGACCTGCGGCCCGCTGCCCAACCCGGTCCCGCAGGACAACGCCCTGCCCGCGCAGGAGACCGGCACACGGCCGGCGCGCGCCCTGCCGTACCAGGTGAACGGAAACCTCGACCGGTTCGAGTTCGGCGCGGCCGGCAAGATCCTGGCCTGGTTCTCCATGACGAACCAGGGCGCGCAGGCGACGCGCGCCGCGCACTTCACGATCCACCCGCACCAGCACCGGGACACGGCGGCCTGGCAGTACACCGTGGACCCGGGCGCGACGTCCACGGACTACTTCAACATCGGGCTCGGCTCGGGGTCGGGCAAGTACGACATCTCGATGATGGGCCCCAACCGCTTCCTGCGCCGCTTCATCGGCGACGCCTCGAAGCCGGGCAAGGCCGTCGAGGTCGCGGCGCGCTTCGCGACCGAGCCGGGCACGGGGAAGACGGCGATCTACTTCAAGATGACCAACAGCTCCGCCGGACCGGTGACCTTCACGATCCGCTCGAATGCCTACCGGTCCGACGGGCCGTGGACGTACACGGTGGCGGCGAACTCCTCGCGCGAGGACTACTTCAACGCCGTGGCATACCACAACGGCTGGTACGACTTCACGATCCTCGCCGACATCGACGGCACCTGGTCGCGCCGCTACACGGGCCACATCGAGACCGGCGCCGCGAGCATCACCGGCTGACACGACCACACTTCCCACCAAAAGGGACACAAGGGGTTTTATTCGCCCTTGTGTCCCTTTTCTCAGCTCAACTGAATTTACCGTAATGACCGATTTGATGCCCCTGGTGACATGAATCACCAAAGGGTCTTCAATGATCTTCTCGCGCCTTCCGTCCCCTTGCCCTTCAAGGAAGTTCAGCGCGGTGGACGCGGCGAAGAACCCCTTCGCGAATTACCTACGTACGAGACGTCTTGTTTCTGTCGACATTTCTCGCCTACGGTCACCTCGACTCGGACGGATCGCCTAATCCTGCCACCGTCCGAAAAGACCGATCATTCACCCGAAGGCAGGAGCGGGGGACCCACTATTCGCCGGTCCGGATTCTCCGGAGCGGCTCGGGGTGAAGTCGCACGTGTGCGGCCGGGCATCTCCAGCCCGAACCCGACAGCTCACCCCGCAGGCGCCGGAGAGGAATGCATCATGCCCGCACACGGTAAGCACCGGCGCCCCAAGCGACGTCCCCTGACCCGCGGTATCGCCCTCGCGAGCACGGGTGGCGCCGCACTGGCCCTGCCCCTGGTCGCCACGGCCACCGCCCACGCGACGCCCCAGGCCGCCCCCGCGGCCGCTCCCGTCGAGAAGACGGTCTTCAGCGCCCCCGCGAAGATCGCGGAATCAATTCCGGCCGCTCAGAATTCCGCCGCCAAGACCTATAAGGTCGTCCGCGGCGACTCCCTTTCCGTGATCGCGCACGAGCAGGACGTCCAGGGCGGCTGGAAGGCCCTGTACCGCGCGAATCGCAGCGCCGTGGGTGACAACCCGTCACTTATCCACCCCGGGCTCGAACTGACGCTCAGCGGGAATTCCGCCACCGCTCCGAAGCAGCCCAAGCAGTCGAAGTCCTCGGCTCGTTCGGACGCCGACCGGGCCGACCGCTCGCAGCAGCGGAGCGCCGCTCCCGCCAAGGCCGCTCCCGCGAAGCCCGCCGCCGCGGCTTCCGCGAAGGCCGCCGCCGCGGCGCCCAAGACCCAGGCCGCCCCGGCGAAGAGCTACGCCGACAACCTCGACGGCTGGATCCGCGAGTCGCTGGACGTCATGGCGCGCTACGGCATCCCGGGCTCGTACGAGGGCATACACCGCAACATCATGCGCGAGTCCTCGGGCAACCCGCAGGCCATCAACCTCTGGGACTCGAACGCCGTCAAGGGCACCCCGTCCAAGGGTCTCCTCCAGGTCATCGAGCCGACGTTCCTCGCCTACCACGTACCGGGCACGTCGATGGACCTCTTCGACCCCGTCGCCAACATCACCGCGGCCTGCAACTACGCCGCGGACCGCTACGGCTCCATCGACAACGTCAACGGGGCGTACTGACCCCGCTCCGCGTCGACTCCACGCCCCGGCCCCAATTCCTCACGGGCCGGGGCTTCGGCGTTCCCACCAAGCGGCATGGGGCATTCCGTACCCATGCCGCGTTCTTGGCGTGCAGCATGGGCGACTGATGATCCGCGGCCGGGGATCGCGGATCCCGTCCCTGGGGGGAACGACGCATGAAGAGAACGCTTGCCGTGTGCGCGGCCGCCGCCGCGCTGGCCGGGCTGCTCACGGCCGCCGGTCCGGCCGTGGCACAGACGCCGGGCACCGCATCCGACAGCGCGTCCGGCGCCGCGCTGTGCGCGCCCGGCCCGACCGTACTGCCCTCGCTCCCGCCGGACGCCCGTGGCGGGATCTCCACCGAGGGCGTGCACGATCTCGGCCCGCGCGGCCTGGCCGTGGGCGCGAGCGGCGGCCTGCCGGTGTACTGGAGGGGTGAGCGGCTCCACCGGGTGCCGCTGCCCGAGGGTTACGACGAGGGCGCGGTCCGGGCCGTCAACCGGCACGGGCTCATGGCCGGCTGGGTGGGCCGCCGCTCCGACGGTTCGACCGCCCTGTTCAGCTACCGCCCCGGCGCCGCGTCGGTGCGGCTGTTCTCCGTGGGCGTGGCGCGGGCCGCGTCCGATGTGGACGTCGACGACGCCGGGCGGATCGCTGCCGTCGACACGGACGGCACGGCGAAGGTGTGGCGGGACGGGAAGGTCACGCGGATCCTGGCGCTGCCGCCGGACGCGGGGCCGGGCACGGTCGTGACGCGGGTCACCGGTGTCAACGCGCGCGGCGATGTGATCGGCGCGGCCGAGCAGTCGTACGACGGCCCCGACGGGTTCACCTGGAGCTCCTTCCCGGTCCTGTGGCCCGCGGACGGCGGGCCGGCACGCGCGCTGCCGGTCGCGCGCGCGGAGTATCTGGTCCACAACCTGGCCGAGGGCATCGACGACGCGGGGCGGGTCGTCGGGTCCGTGTCGGTCAGCGACCGGTTCGACCCGGAGGGCGAGCCGTGGACCTGGACGCCCCCGTACCAGGATCACGGCTCGTCCCCGGGCGTCCTGGCCGGGCGGGAGGAGGGCGAGTTCGGGGCGATCAGTCCGACGACCGGCGTCGCGGTCGGCACGGCGATGACCCACGGGGAGGATGCCCCGGTCCTGCCCTACCAGGCCCAGTTGTGGCCGGGCCACGGCCCGGTCCTCGCGCTGCCGTCGCTCGCCGCGGACCGCGACGCGACGGCCCGAGCAGTGTCCGACGACGACCGGGTGGGCGGAGTCGCCGTGGACGCGTCGTGGGTCGCGCATCCGGTCATCTGGCACTGCGCGAGCCGTCAGGCGTACGTACCCCAGGGCTCGTAGCGGGGCCGGCGGCATGATGGGCGCGGACGGCTCGTGACGGGTCCGCGCCCTGACCGGTCAGGCGTCGAGCCGGGGCCGGGCGGAGTCCGGCACGGAGGTCGTGGCGCCCGTGGGGTGGGGGGGGCGCCCAGGCACCCCCCCGCGCGCGGCGGGCCCCGGCCCCGCCCCCCACCCCCCCCGCACGCCGCGCGCGGCGCCGGGCCGGGGCGGAGCCCGGCCGGGTGCTCGTGGCCCCGTTGTGCACGGCGCGCCCCCCCCCCCCCCGGCGCCCCCCCGCGGCCGCGGCCCCGGCCACCAGGCCCCAGGTCACGGCGGCCGGGACGCCGCCGCCGAGGACGGCGGACGCGTGCAGGAGCCCCCAGCGCAGGCCGGACCATTCCGTCGCGATCCGCAGCAGCTGGCTCACCAGCAGAGCGAGGACGGTCGCGCAGACCGCGCCCGCCGCCATCGCCGGAACGGTGGCGCGGGTCAGCAGCACGGGCAGCCGCCGCAGCGCCCACCACACGACGACGAGAATCAGCACGTCGGCGGCCCGGTACAGGAGCCAGTCGCCGAGCTGCACGCCCGCCGGGCCGTCCCAGGCGCCGAGCAGCAGCCATGTGCGCAGGAGATCACCCGGTTCGGAGAACAGCCCGCCGTCCGGGGAGACCGTCTGGATGGCGGCGGCGACCGGCTGGTACGACAGGACCACCAGGGACAGGGCGATCGCACCGGTCCCGACGGTGGCGGCCAGGCGGGCGGCCCGTGCCGGGACCACCTCCTGCGGCAGCGGTCCGGCACCCTTCGCGGTGATCCGCGCGACGAGCACGGTCACGAGCGCCGTGACCAGTGCGGTCGCGACCAGGGCCTGCCGCCCGGTGGAGATCACGCTCGCCAGCTGGGGCAGGATGCGGTAACTGCCGCGCCCGTGCGAGGCGATCAGCCACGGTGCGGAGACGGTGACCGCCAGCGTCCCGGCCACCAGACCCCAGGCCCACAGCGCGAGCAGCGCGGCGGTCAGCCTGCCCCGTACCGGCGGCAGCCTGCGGACCAGGAGGAGCGCTCCGGGCACGAAGAAGGCGAAGACCGCGAAGAACCGGATCTGCATCGCGGTGGAGTACAGGCCGAGATAGCGGCCGGCGTCGGCCGCGGCGGTGTCCCCGATCGCGCCGGATTCGGCGTCGAACCGGACCGAGGCCGGAGGGTCGTACGACCAGGGAAGCAGCCAGCGCTCGAGCTCGGCGGCGGCCTGACCGCCGAGGACGTCGCCGGAGCCCGGCAGGCGCAGTGCCTGCGCACTCGCTCCCGCCCACCACAGCAAGGCCGTGAGCAGCAGCCCTCCCACCAGTGCCGGTATCGCCGCGCATCGATATGCCATGTCCGTCCCCCGCCTTGCTCGAACCCCGTGCTTCCCCTTGTCGGGTGGAGGTTACGGGTTGTTGATCACGCACGCATCACGCCGCACTCAGCCGAACAGCTCGCCGAGCAGCTCGGGACCGATGGCGATGGGGGCCGGGCGGTACGCAGGGGGCTGCGCACCCATCAGCTCGCGCACCAGGTAGTCCCAGCAGCGGGTGCGGACGTGGGCCAGGCAGTCGATGAACGTGTGCTCGGCGCCGGGCACGATGTGCAGCTCGAAGTCCTTGCCGGCGGCGAGGAGCCGGTCGGCGAGCCGCAGCGTCTGCTCCGGGTGGACCTGGTCGTCCATCTCGCCGTGGATGAGCAGCAGCTTGCCCGCCAGCCGGTCCGCCAGGTCCAGGTTGGAGGTGCGGGCCCAGGCCTCGGGATTGTCCGCGCCGTCGTAGGTCTCCACGAAGCCCAGGTTGAAGTGGGGGGCGTCGTGCGAGCCGGAGAGGGCGACTCCGACCTTGTACACCTCGGGGAAGTCCAGCATCGCCCGCGCCGCGGCGAACCCGCCTCCGGAGTGGCCGAGCACTCCCGTCCGGTCCAGGTCCATCCAGGGCCGGGTCTCGGCCAGCTGCCGCAGCGCGGCTGCGTGGTCGGCCAGACAACCCGCGTCGGCCAGGTGACCGTACGAGGCGTCGTGGAAGGCCTTGCTCCGCCCCGGCGTGCCTCGCCCGTCCAGCGCCACCACGACGAAGCCCAGTGCCGCGAGGGGTTCCGCGTCGAGGCCCATGCCGCCCGGATCGAAGCACGGGGCGACCCGGGTGACCTGCGGGCCGGGGTAGACGTTGTCGACCACCGGGTAGCGCTCCGCGGGGTCGAACCCCCGCGGCCGGTACAGCACCCCGTAGATGTCCGTCACGCCGTCGGCCGCCTTGACGCGGAAGCGCTCGGGCGCCGTCCAGCCGGTGGCGACGAGCTTGCCGATGTCGGCACGTTCCAGCTCGACGAGGACCCGCCCGCTCCAGTCACGGACGCTGGTCACCGGCGCGGTGTCGACGGTGGACGCGGAGTCGATGAAGAACTCCTGGTCGTCCCCCATGGTGACGATGTGGTCCAGCTCGTCGTCCGTGACCTTGGCGAAGCCGGAGCCGTCCAGGCCGACACGGCACACGGTGCGCCGGTACGGATCCTCGTCCACCAGACCGGTGGCGGTGAAGTACACCACCCGCTCGGTCTCGTCGACGCGCAGGATCTGCCGTACCGCCCACTGCCCGGAGGTGACCTGCCCGAGCAGCACGCCGGTGCGCAGGTCGTACCGGTACAGGTGGCCCCAGCCGTCCCGCTGCGAGTACCACAGGACTTCGTCGGCGCGGACGTGCACGATCGGCGGCTCGTACATCGACTGGTTGGGCTCCACCCGGGTGGCCCCGGTCTCGCTGAGCACCGTGGCGACCTCGCCGGTGACCGGGTCGAGGCGGTACAGGGTGAGCGTGCGCAGGTCGCGGGGCCGGCCGAGGTAGTACACCGCGGAGCCGTCCGCAGCCCACCACGCCCACTTGGCCATGATCGGCGACATCACCGGCATGAGCAGCGGGTCGGCCTGCGCGCGAACCACGGTGCCCTCGGCGACGTCCAGCACGACCAGTTCCGCCTGCGGCATGTTCTCGTCCCCGGCGTAGGCGAACCGCTGGGTGTGCAGGCGGGGCGCGCCACCGTCGGCGGGCCGGGCCTCCACGAGGTGGGTCCGCCGGACGCTGCGCTCGTCGGTCCGGTGCGCGAGGACCTTCGTCGAGTCGGGCGACCACGCCACCGCCGGCGGCAGGTACGGCAGGCCTATCTTGCGCAGCAGGGTGCCGTTGCTCGTGCAGTCCGGGCCGTAGCCGTACCCGTGGTCGGGCTCGCCGTCGGTGGTCAGCGCCCACTCACGCCCGTCGGACAGCGAACGCGCCCACAGGTCGTGCCCCCGCCTGGACACCGCGAACTTCCCGTCGGGCGACGATACTTCGAGAGGGCTGCCCGGCGGGGTGAACTCGGCCCGCTCGCAGTTATATCCGTCCAGGTCGCAGCGCCAGTACTCGCCGAGCGCGAAGAACTCCACGGCGTTCCCGGCCAGTTCGATGCCCATGAACGGCAGGGCTTCCGGGTCGACCTGCTGCCCTGATGCGTCGGCCAGCGCGGCGGCGAGCAGGGCGTGGTCGAAGGCCGGCTCGCGCGTGCCCGCCGCCGGGTCGACCAGCACGAACCGCCTTCCGACACCATTGCTCACCGCGTACCAGAAGCGGGTGCCTCCGTCGATCCACTGCGGCCTGACCTTGTCGCCGACGACGAGCTCGCCGGGGCGGGCGGGGCGGCGAAGGAGCTGCTCCGCGGCCTGGTAGTCCTGAGTGGTGCTCATACTTCTTGTCCGTCCTTGGTGTTGATCGGTGACCGCCTCGACGCGGGAGCAGGCCGGCAGCTGGACGGCCGGCATGGTGCTCTCCTCGTTCAGCGGCGGGCGTTCCGTCGGCCCGTCGTTTCTGATGACGGAAAGCTACGTTGCGTTCATTGATCTGGCAACAGATTCGTTGCGCATTATCGGAATCATTGCAGGTGGAGGCAGGGAAATCGTTGCAACGTCTTCGAGCTTAACGCAACGATCCGGGCACCCGGTCGTTGCAATGCATGGAGGTGAACGCTATGCGGGAGACACCACAGGACTCCGGAGCCGTTCAGAAGTGGTCATCGAACCAGCCGGCCGCGAGTTCACCGACGCGCTCCAGCGTGCCCGGCTCCTCGAAGAGATGGCTGGCGCCGGGGACGACGACGAGCTCGTTCTCGCAGCGCAGTTGGCGTTGGGCCTGTTCGTTCAGGTCCACGACGAGCGGGTCGTGGCCGCCCACGATGAGGAGAGTGGGGGCGCGTACGACGGCGAGGCGTGGGCCGGCGAGGTCGGGGCGTCCGCCGCGTGAGACCACGGCGGCCACGGTGGCGGTGGGGTCGGCCGCGGCCCAGAGGGCGGCCGCGGCGCCGGTGCTGGCGCCGAAGTAGCCGGTACGCAGCCCGCCGATTCCGGGCTGGTCGCCGAGCCATGCCGTGGCCCGGGCCAGGCGGTCGGCCAGGAGTTCGGTGTCGAACACGTTGGTCCGGTCGGCCGCCTCCTCCTCGGTGAGCAGGTCGAAGAGGAGCGTGCCGAGACCGGCTCGGTTCAGGTCCTCCGCGACGGCACGGTTGCGCGGACTGTGCCGGCTGCTGCCACTGCCGTGGGCGAACAGGACGACCCCTGCGGCGCCCTGGGGCACCACCAGATGCCCTGCCACCTCCAACTCCCCCACTTGGATGCGCACTTCCGCGTCCTGGGCGCCCGATCCGCGGGCTGCGCGGTTGCGTGCCAGACAGGCCAGGACCTCCTCGTCGGCGGTCTGCGAGAAGTCCTCGTAGAACTGTCCGATCGCGTAGAAGAACTCCGGCTCGTGCACGCTGGCCGTCTCGTCCGCCTCCCCGCCGATCCGGGCCGGCCAGCCGGCCGGCGCGACCGGCACCGCGAGCACGATCCGCGCGGCCCCCCGCGCGCGGACGACCCGGCAGGCGGCCAAGGCCGTGGCGCCCGTCGCCAGTCCGTCGTCGACCACCACGGCCGTGCGGCCGTCGAGACGGGCCGGTGGCGTCGTCCCGCGGTAGCGCTCGGCCCGCTGCCGCAGCACCACCCGTTCCCGTTCCTCGACCGCGGCGACGTCACGGTCGGAGACGCCGGTCTCGACCAGCACGTTGTCGTTGAGCACCCGCACGCCTCCCTCCCCGATGGCTCCCATGGCCAGCTCGGGCTGGAAGGGCACCCCCAACTTGCGTACGAGACAGACGTCGAGCGGGGCCCCGAGGGCGTCGGCGACCTGCTCGGCGACCGGCACGCCGCCTCGCGGAAGGCCCAGGACCACGACGTCGTGGCCCTTGAGGTGGTCCAGGCGGGCGGCGAGTTGCCGTCCGGCGTCCGTACGATCGGTGAAGTACATGTCCCGCTCGTCTCCCTGGTCCGGAGCGTGCGCGCGGTCGGCGCCGTGCCGTGTCCCGTCAGACGGGGCGCGCGACGAGGGTTCCGTCCTCGTCGAGGGCGACCTGCGTGCCGTAGGGCCGGCTCGTCCGGCCGAGTACGTCGTGGAGCCACCGCGCATCCCGGCCGGGGGCGTGCTCCAGCCTCATGCGCCGGGCCCGCAGGGGAATGATGCGCACCTCCTGGAGTCCGCCGTCTTCGGGCCTCACCGAGGCGACGGGGAGCAGCCGCAGATCGTCGCGGTACTGCTCGTAGCCCGTGATGCCCTCGTAGTCGTTGATCAGGTCGCCGCAGCCGTGCAGGACGAGTCTGCCCCGGTACACCTCCACGGGCCTGGGGTGGTGCGAGGAGTGCCCGTGCACGATGTCGGCGCCGCTGTCGATCAGGGCGTGCGCGAAGTCGACGTCGGCGTGGGAGAGCGCGTAACCCCAGTTCGAACCCCAGTGGACCGACACCACGACGATGTCGCCCGGCCTCTTGCTCTCCCGTATCCGGCGGGTGAGGCGGGTGGCGGTGGCGTCGGCCGGCCCGGCGGCGAAGTGGACGCCGCCGAGTTCGTCCGTTGCGGCCCAGTGTCGTGGGATGCCGCTGGAGGCCATGCCCAGGGCGTGGACGACGATCCGTGCGCCGCCGGGGAGGTCGACGACCACGGGCCGACCGGCCTCCTCGGCGTTCCCGCCCGCTCCCACCGCGCGCAGTCCGCTCCCGGCCAGGGCCTTGAGGGTGTCGTCGAGGCCGGCCCGCCCGTAGTCCAGGACGTGGTTGTTGGCCAGGACGCACGCATCGGGGCGGACGGCTGCCAGGCTCGGCAGGTTCTCCGGGTGCATCCGGTAGTGGACCGCCTTGCCGGGGGCGAGGTCGCCGTTCGTGGTGACGGCCGTCTCCAGGTTGGTGATCCGGACGTCGGGCGCGGCGTCCTCGAGGGCGCCGAGAGCGACGCCCCAGGGATAGGCGAAGTCCACGCGGTGCGGAATGGGCCCGTTGACCTCCTCCGCGAGCGCCACATAGGACCGTGCATCATGCACATACCGCTCGCGGAGCGCCGGATCGCCTGGATGAGGAAGGATCTGGTCGACCCCGCGGCCGAGCATCACATCGCCGCAGAGGAACAGTCCGACCAGGTCACTGCCCATACACCCAGGGTAGACGCGGTGCGGCGGGGACGGTCGGGGCTCAGGATCCGCCCAGCAGGACGACCTCCAGGGTGCGCGGGCCGTGCACTCCTTCCACCCGGTCGAGTTCGATGTCGCTGGTCGCGGACGGGCCGGAGATCCAGGTGAGGGGGCGGGTGGGGTCGAGGCGTTCGAGGGCCTGGGGCACGGAGGAGACGACCTGGTCGGGGACGCGTACGACGCAGATGTGGTGGTCGGGGACGAGGGTGATGCGGCGGCGGCCCTGGTCGGGACTGCCGTCCAGGACGAGGGTCCCGGTCTCGGCGATCGCCACGGCGCAGCCGGTGACGACGCTCTCCACCCGGTCGAGCTCGTGCGAGGTGCTCGCGGCCCGGTCATGGACCCGGGTGGGATCCGCGGCCGACATCCACTCGGGCGGCAGCCCGGGAGGCACGAGGACGTACTGCGGGCCCCGCGCGGCGAGCAGCCTCATGATCAGATACGGCAGCTCCTCCGCGTCCGTGCGGTGCACGATCGCCCGGTAGTCGGCGAGGTTCTCGGCCAGAAGGTCGACCATCCGCTCCGTCGTCCGTGACCCGTGCTCGCGCAGATATCGGCGGTCGACAGCATGCTCGGGGGCCTGCTCGGGCGCGCCGGGGGCCCCGTGCGGGCCGAGCGCGCGCCGAATCCGCCCCAGGATGACGTCCCTGCCACTCATCGTCCGTTCTCCTTCGCTCCCGCGCCCTGCGTCCGCTGCCACCAGTCCCGGAACGACTCGGCCGGCACGGTCGGCAGGTCCCTCGTCGCCGTCCAGGCACGGCCCGGACCCGGCACCGTACGGGGATGGAAGCGGCGGGTGCGCGCCGCAAGGCGCTGGCCGGCGGCGAGCACGCCGGGGTGACGGAACGCCCACTGTGCGGCGCGCATGGCAGCGCGCTCGGCAGCGTGGCCCTTGGCGGGTTTGAGTGTCACCTTGGTGCCGTCGCGGGTGGCCGCGCCTCCTTGGGCGATGCGTTCGCGGAGGTGGACGAGGACTTCGGGGATGTCGATGGCGACGGGACAGACGTCGTAGCAGGCTCCGCACAGAGTGGAGGCGTACGGCAGTGAGGCATCGATCTCGCTTGCCGTGCCGCGGAGTTGGGGGCTGAGGATCGCGCCGATGGGGCCGGGGTAGACGGAGCCGTAGGCATGACCCCCGGCCCTCTCGTAGACGGGGCAGACATTGAGGCAGGCGGAGCAGCGGATGCAGCGCAGGGCCTGGCGGCCGACGTCGTCGGCGAGGGTGTCGGTGCGGCCGTTGTCGAGAAGGACCAGGTGGAAGGCCCGCGGGCCGTCGCCGTCGGTGGTGCCGGTCCACATCGACGTGTACGGATTCATCCGCTCCGCGGTCGACGAACGCGGCAGCGTCTGCAGGAACACCTCCAGATCGCGCCAGGTCGGCACGGTCTTTTCGATACCCACCACCGAGATCAGGGTCTCGGGCAGCGTCAGGCACATGCGGCCGTTGCCTTCGGACTCGACGACGACGAGGGTGCCGGTCTCGGCGACCATGAAGTTGGCACCGGAGACACCGACCTTCGCCCGCAGGAACTTCTCCCGGAGGTGCAGCCGGGCCGCCTCCGCCAGCTCGGCGGGAGTGTCGGTCAGCCCTTCCGGCGCCGGACGGCCCCAACGCCCCATCTCCCGGGCGAAGATGTCACGGATCTCGCCGCGGTTGCGGTGGATGGCGGGTACGAGGATGTGGGAGGGGCGGTCGTTGCCGAGCTGGACGATGAGCTCCGCCAGGTCGGTCTCGTAGGCGGTGATGCCCTCGGCCTCCAGCGCCTCGTTCAGACCGATCTCCTGCGTGGCCATCGACTTGACCTTGACGACCTCGCTCTCGCCGGTCGCCTTCACCAGGCCGGCGACGATCCGGTTCGCCTCGTCGGCATCGGCCGCCCAGTGCACGGTGCCGCCCGCCGCCGTGACGGACTCCTCCAACTGGACCAGATACGTGTCCAGATGACGGAGCGTGTGGTCCTTGATCTGCTTGCCGGCCTCCCGCAGCTCCGCCCAGTCGTCCAGTTCGGCGACCGCCTTGGTCCGCCGGTCACGGATGGTGTGGGTGGCGTGCCGCAGGTTCGCCCGCAGGGTGGTGTTGCGTACGGCTTCGTGCGCGGCCTCGGGGAAGGACGGCATCCCCACGAACGTTCCGCTCATGCCACCGGCTCCGCTTCCGTGCTCGCCAGGATCTCCGCGATGTGCACCGGCCGCATCCCCACGTCGAGGCGGGTCATCGTCCCGCCGATGTGCATCAGACAGGAGTTGTCCGCCGCGCACAGCACCTCCGCGCCGGTCGAGACGGCGTTCCGGACCTTGTCGGCGCCCATCGCCGCCGAGACGTCCGCGTTCTTCACGGCGAAGGTGCCACCGAAACCGCAGCATTCCTCCGCGCCCGGCAGCTCCACCAGCTCCAGGCCCTTGACCGCCGTCAGGAGCCGCAGGGGCCGGTCGCCGAGTCCGAGACCGCGCAGGCCGTGGCACGTCGGGTGGTAGGTGACCTTGTGCGGGTAGTACGCGCCGACGTCCGTCACACCCAGCACATCCACCAGGAACTCCGTCAGCTCGTACGTCTTCGGCACCACCGGCGCCACCGCCAGCGCGAGCCCCTCCCCACGCCCTTCCGCCCGCGCCCGCTCGCCCATCCGCGGATACAGCTCCCGCACCATCGCCCCGCACGACCCCGACGGCGTCACGATCGCGTCGTACCCACCGAACACCTCCGCGAAGCGGTGAGCCAGCGGCTCCGCCTCATGGCGGTAACCGGTGTTGTAGTGAGCCTGACCGCAACACGTCTGACCCAGCGGAAAGTCCACATCCACACCGAGCCGCCCCAGAAGCCTCACCACCGCCCGCCCGGTGTCCGGATAGAGCGTGTCGTTCACGCAGGTCAGGAACAGTGCGACACGCATCGGGCTCCTTCGTATCGGTCGGACGGCCTCCTCCGAGGTTCATACCGCACCGGCGGCCGGATGCGGAACTGCGGCTCAGGACGTGGACGGTGGCTTCGACGTCGGGGGCGGCTGGACCACCGGGATGTTGAAGACGTGCTCCGGGCTCACGATGCGGGTGATCGCCTGGCCGAAGAGCGTGCTCGGTTCCTGTCCGTCGTGATCGACGTCCGTGTTCAGCATCACGACCATCGTGGCCTTCGCTTCGGGCAGGTAGACCACCAGTGACTCGTATCCGGGCAGCGAGCCGTTGTGGCCGATCCATCCCTGGACGTTGAAGATGCCCAGCCCGTATCCCGCGCCGGCCAGGCCGGTCGGGACGACGTCGAGGCGTTGTGCCTGGGTCTCGGGGGTGAGCAGGGTGCCGGTGGCGAGGATGCGTGCCCAGGTGCGCAGGTCCCCGAGCTGGGAGATCATGGCTCCCGCCGCCCAGCCCCAGGAAGGGTCCCAGTTCGTGGAGTCCTCGATCTTCCCGGACGCCGTCTGGTTGGTGTAGCCGTGGGCGTGGGGGCTGGGGAACTCGGCGCCCGTCGGGAAGAGGGTGTGGCGCAGCCCGGCCGGCTCGATGACGTTCTCCTGGATGAACTCGTTCAGGGGCTGACCGCCGGCCTTCTCCACGACGAGGCCGAGCAGGATCAGATTGGTGTTGCAGTACTCGAACTGCGCGCCCGGCTGGAAGTTCACGGGGTGCTTGAAGGCGATGTCGAGCAGTTCCTGTGGCGTCCAGGGCCGGTCCGGGTTGGACGTCAGGGCCTTGTAGAACCCCTCGTCCGCGGAGTAGTTGAACAACCCGCTGCGCATTTCGGCGAGTTGGCGCAGTGTGATCTTGTCGCCGTTCGGGACGCCGTCGACGTACTTGTCGATCGTGTCGTCCAGACCGACCTCGCCCTGGTCGACCAGTTCGAGCATGGCGGTCACGGTGAACGTCTTCGTGACGCTGCCGATCCGCATGTAGAGGTCGGTGTTCATGGGGGCTTGGGTGGCCTTGTCGGCGATGCCGAAGGTCTTGACGTACTCCCCCTTGCCGGGAGCGGAGAGCGAGACCATCACTCCCGGAATCCGGGCTTCCCGCATGACGTCGCGGATCGCGGTGTCCAGGCGTGCCTCCACGGCCGGGGTGAGTTCGACGAACTCGCCGTTCGAGGCGGAAGGAGCGAGCTGCGCGGCGCTGTACGCGGCGGCGGGGGCGGGCCCGGAGAACGCCGCCGCCCCTGCCGAGGCGGGGACGGCCAGCATGCCGGTCGCGGCGAGAACCACGCAGACCCGGCGCCATCGCGCCTGCGACGGCGAGTGCGCTTGCGAGTACCTCACGGCAGGCCTCCTGCCAGACGAGGGCGAGAACCCCCTCATTCAGGCTAGGCCGGACGTGCGGACCGTGCACGGTGAGTGCTGTCGGCCCGATTTGACGAACCCCTCCGCGATGCTGGGGGCTCGTGCGGGTGGACAGGGGCCACTGGCCCATGTTCTCCCAGCCGCACGAGCCAACCGGCCCGGGCCTAGAAGTTGCCGTAGTTGACCTGCCAGGTCGGCAGGCCCATGTGGCGCCAGAGGGCGACCACGCGGTCGCGGTCGTCGAGCGAGACCCGTACCGCGAACCGGTGACGTACATGCGCGTCGAAGAGCTCGGCCTTCACGATGTCGTCGCTGCGCCCGTCGTCCGCGGCCCGCATCCACAGCTCGTCGTACGGGACTCCGTGCTGCGCGAGCCACGCCTCGGTCATCGCCCGGTGGTCCTCGCTGCGGCCGGAGACCAGGACGATCGTGTCGTTCTCGGCGCTGCGGAAGGCCCGCAGGGCCTGCCGTACCGAGACGTTGATCAGGTCGAGGTCGCAGCGCGTGAAGTCGTACGGGCCTCGGTCGCCTCGCAGCGCAAGCGTGCCGTCGATGTCGCACATCACCGCGGACGGCAGCTCCGGGTCGGGGACGTAGGGGGCTGCGGAGGGCCGCTTGCTCAGCCACTCGGCGGTCAGCCGCCAGCCGCCGCGGGTGGCCTTGGCGTGCTTGTCGGCAAGGATGCGGATGATCTCCTCGCCGACGGATCGCTCGCGCGCGGCATCGCGTCGTACGCACTCCTCCACGGGCACGTCGGTGAAGTCGTGCACGACGAAGCCGGCGTCGAGGCCGGTCACGGCGGCCATGAGCCGCTTGGGGATGTGCGGGGTCAGATGCGTGTTGTCGACGACCACGTCGAAGCCGCCCTCGACGGCTGAGCGGACCGCGGCGTCCTGGATGTCGAGGACGGTCCGCTCGTGCGCGTGCGAGCGGCCGCGCTCGGGGGCCGGGACGTCGAGCATCGTGCGCAGGTCGTCGAGGTTGACGCGGCGCATCCGGCCCTCGGACTCCGCCTGCAGCCGCCGGGCGGCCGTGGTCTTCCCCGAGGCGGGGAGTCCCGTCATGACGTGTACTACGGGCACGGTCAGTTCTCCTCGTCGGTGGTGAACGGGTCGGCCGCCTCCGGCCTGACGGAGCGCCAGACGACCAGGTCGGTCGGTCGTCCGTCGAGGCGCAGGAACAGGGCCGACCGGATCTCCGGGGCGACCGGCAGCGCCTTGACCGCCCGGGCGAAGGCACCCCGGTCCGCGGCCAGGTGGGTGACGCGCTTGTACGCCTCGTCGATGGCCTGCTCGCGCGCTGCCGCCTCGTCCTCCAGCCGGGCGATGACCCCGCGGACCCAGGCGTCGAACTCGTCCGGCACCTGTTCCAGCAGCGCGTCCAGCGGCCGGCCGCCCGAGGCCCTGATGCCGCCGAGTTCGGCGACCGAGCACCCCAGGCCCGACGCCAGCCGCTTGACGGCCATTCCGGCGAAGCGCTGGATGCCGTGGCTGCGCCAGATGTCCCGCTCGGTGACCCCGGTCAGCACCTTGTGCAGCCGTACGTACTCGCTCAGCTTGGCCTTCGCCCGCACGCCCGAGGCGTACCGCAGGACGAAGCCCTCGGCGTCGGTGCCGGTGGCGGTGCGGCCGCCGGGCAGCGTGTTCGACTCGGTGAGCGCGATCAGTTCGGTGAGGGACATCGCGGGCCAGGTCCGTACGACGGTTCCGATCTCCGTCCACGCGGTCGCGGCCTCGGCCAGGGGCACCTCGGTGCCGTCCGGGCCGAAGGCGGCGAGGAGGACCAGGTCCCGGCGGTCGCCGTAGTCCACGACGATGCGGTTCTGCGGGTAGAGGATCTCGGCGAGGTAGGTGACTCCGGGAGTCAGCGCGCCGGTGTCCCGGGCGTCGAGCCGGCGCTGCGCCCAGGTCGCCTGGGCGCTGATGAAGGAGCCCTTGGAGGCCACCTGCCACCGGCCCGCGTAGTGGAAGATCACCGCGAGGCTGCCGTCGACCTTGTCGTAGACGTCGAAGGGCTCGTCGGGCAGCGCGGGCGCGTAGGGCTGACCGGTCTCGTGCTCACCGATGTTGAAGAACTTCGGCAGGGGCAGCGCGACGATCTCGCCGGTGGCGTCGTCGGCGACCAGTCCACGGCAGCGCGTGGTCACCCGGTTCCAGATCCGCTCGTACTGGCAGGCGCGGGTGTACGTGTAGATCGACAGCGGCAGCTCGGGGTGTGCCTTGCGGGTGACGTGCCCGGCGTCGATGGCCGCGGTCAGCTCCTGCGGCGGCAGCAGCTCCTGGAGAGTCAGGTATGCCTGGCTCATGGGTTCCTCCTGGTCGGTGACGGCCCATTCTCACCTGCGAAGAACCCGGTCGGACAATGCTTTTCGTGGTGGCACGAGAGGAGAGGCGCCCGTCGGCCGGGCGTCCCTCCTCTGCACTCGCACGAACCCTCGGCTCACTTGAGCTCTCGGCTCGGTCGAGCCGTCAGGGTCAGCCCGGGAAGGGGACGTTGTCCTCGTCCGAGATCGGGTTGTTCATCACGCGCGTGGTGTGGCAGTACGAGACGGCGCCGTTGCTCACCTTGACCTTGCAGACCTCGAAGTACGCGTAGCTGATCCAGCCGCCGGGGGCCGCGTACGTCGTCCACGAGGCGGTGTCCTGGCCGGACGGGATGGTCCGCATCCGCCACGTGATCTTGCCGTTCGCGCCGCCGGTGACCAGCCGCGCGCCGACCGCGTAGCCGTCGGCCCGCTGGTCCCGAAGCGTGATCTTGACGGGGTCCAGCTTGTTCGCACGCCACCCGATCTCGAAGCTTCCGGAGAAGGAGAAGTCCCCCGCCTCCACGGAGTCGCCCGTGGTCGGGACGGCGGCAGCGGCGGGCGTGGCCGCGAGCGGCACGATCAGGGCGGCCATGGCCGCCGCGCAGGCGGCGGCCAGAGTGTGCTTGAAACGCACGAATCCCCCAAAAGAATGAACAGAGTTGGTCGTAGGTGATCACTTTAGCGGCACTTAACGGGTCATCCGTTCGGATGACCCCGCCGTCCACCGGACGGTTCCCCACGGAGATCCACCGGGTCGACCGGCGGTGGCCGTCGGCGGACGCACGATGGTGAGGAGAGCGGACCGACCGCCTGCGCCGTCCACCGGAAAGGGGCGACGTCCGTGCTGCCGACAGCCGTGAGAAGGAGAACGTCCATGGATCCGAACGACCGGCTGCTGCTCGCGGCCGCCCACCGCGGGGACACCACCGGGATCGCTGCCGCGCTCGGTGCCGGAGCGGACGTCGAGTGCCGTGACGCGGAGCGTCGCACCCCCTTGCTGCGGGCCGCGCGGGCGGACCAGGTGGACGCCGCCGCCCTGTTGGTCGAGGCGGGCGCCGATCCCGACGCGCCCGACAGCCGGGCGGACACGCCGTGGCTGGTCACCGGAGTGACGGGCAGCGTGTCGATGATGCGCGTGCTCCTCCGCGCGAACCCCGATCTGTCGCTGACCAACCGCTTCGGCGGGACCTCGCTCATCCCCGCCGCGGAGTGCGGCCACGTGGCGTACGTACGGGCCGTGCTGCGCGAGACCGACATGGACGTCGACCACGTCAACCGGCTCGGCTGGACCGCTCTGCTGGAGGCGGTCATCCTCGGCGACGGCGGTCGCCGGCACGAGGAGATCGTCGAGCTGCTGATCACCGCCGGGGCGGATCCCCTGCTCGCGGACCACGACGGTACGACTCCTCTCGACCACGCGCGGCGCCGCGGCTTCGCCGGCATCGCCGGCCTCCTCGAGGCCGCGTCGGCGCGCTCCGGACGGAGGACCGCCCGATGACCTCCCTCCGCCCGGGGCGCGCCGCGCGCGTCCTCGTACCCGCCGCCGCGGTCGCGGCCGTCCTCGCCGGCTGCGCGCCCGGCCAGGGCGCCGACGCCACGGCACGCGACACCTCCGCGCCCGCCTCGTCCCGCTCGACGCCTCCCGCGGCGGCTCCCACGCCCACCCCGGCCGGCACCCTCCTCGTCGCCGACTTCGGCTCCGACACCGTCACCTTCGTCGACCCGAAGCGCGGCGCGCTCGGCTCGGTCGAGGTGGGGACCGCGCCGTACGGCCTGGTCGTCGGTGCCGACGGGCGCGCCTGGGTGGCCACCGCCGAGGGTGTCGCCGTCGTCGACACCCGCACCCGCCAACGCCTCGCCCTCATCCCGTACGAGACCGACACCGGCCCCGTCACCACCGGCGAGTACCGCGGCGGCGGTATGGGCATCGCGCTGGCTCCCGACGGCAAGCGGGTCTACGTCGGCGTCAACGTCCCCGACGGGAACGGCACCCTGGAGGTCATCGACACCGCGAGCCGCGAGGTGACCGCCACCGTCCCCGTCGGCCGGCGACCCTTCGACGTCGACGTCTCGCGGGACGGCTCCGAGGTGTACGCGACGAACCACGACTCCTTCGATGTGACGGTGGTCCGGGCGGACACGCTCGATCCGCGCCGCATCGAGGTCGCCCCGTACGGCACCGAAGGCGGTCTCGGCTCCTGGCTCAAGCCGCACTACACCGCCGTCCGCCCCTCCGACGGCAGGCTGCTGCTCCCCTTCGAGGGCGAGCGGCTCGCGGTCGTCGATCCGCGGACCGGCCGCACGGAGATCGAGACGATGACCGCCGACACCCACCAGCACGGTGCCGCGATCACCCCCGGCGGCACCCTCCTCGTCGTCGGCACGGGCCCCATCGACCCCGACGAGGACCAGGGCCCGTCGCTCACGGTCCGCGCGCCCGACAGCACCGAGAAGGTCCACCCGCTCGAAGGCCCCCACGAGGACGTCACGGTGTCGGAGGACGGCCGCACCGCGTACGTCACGGGCGGCTTCACCCGGGACGGCTACTGGAACGGCATCACCGTGATCGACCTGCGGACCGGGGACACCCGGCGCCTCGCCGTCGGGGAGCGACCGCTCGGCATCGCGGTCATGCGGCCGGCCGGGCCGTCGGCCGGTCCCTGACCCACCGAAGCCGACTGCCCGCGACGCGCACCGTCCCTGACCACGGAGAATGCCCCCGGCACGGGAACTGGTTCCGTCCGAACCACGTCCTCACCCCGGGAGGCATGCGATGGAAGCGATCAGAGGGACGCGGGGGCTGGTCACCGGGGCGGTGCTGGCCGTCGCCGGAGGACTGCTGCTGTTCGCCTCCTCCGTGCCCCGCCTGCCGGGGAACGTGATGAGCCTGGTCGAGACCTTCCTGCCGTGGCTGGGCCTCGCCGTGCCGGTCGGGCTGGTGGTGGCCGTCGTCCGCCGGTCGGCCGTCGCGGCGGTGGCGTCCCTGGTGCTCGCCGCCGTCTGGCTGGTCGTCTTCCGGGCGGCGCTGCCGCCGTCCTCGGAGCCCGGCGCGCGGGGCGCGGACGAGATGACCGTGGTCCAGCACAACGTGAGCGACGAGAACACCAGCCCGTCCCGAGTCGCGAGGATCCTCCTCGGTCCGGACCCCGATGTCGTCGCGCTCGAGGAGCTGACGGAGTCGAGCCTCCCCGCGTACCGGATCGCCCTCGGCCGGACGCATCCGCATCACGCCGCCGTGGGCACGGTCGGGCTGTGGTCGAAGTATCCGCTGACGGACGTCGCCCGGGTCGACATCAAACCGCGTGAGGTGGACGACGGTTGGGACCGCGGGCTCCGCGCCGTCGTGAACGGCCCGCGCGGGAAGGTGGCGACGTACGTGGCCCACCTGCCGTCCGTCAGGGTGCGGGCTATTGAGGGGTACGCCACGCAGTGGCGCGACGAGAGCGCGGGGCGGCTCGGCCGCGCCCTCGCTTCGGAGCGGGCCGTCGCGGTGCTGGTCCTCGGCGACCTCAACGGCACCGCCGCCGACCGGGGGCTCGGTCCTGTCATGGACCAGGTGCGCGGCAGCCGCGGCGAGTTCGCCTTCAGCTGGCCCGCCGACGTGCCCCTCGCGCGCATCGACCACGTGCTGGCCCGGGGCGCCGAGGTCACCACGACGTGGACGCTGCCCTCCACCGGCAGCGACCATCTGCCGGTGGCGGCGCGGGTGCGGTTCTGACGAAGGACGTACGCCGACCCGCCGTCATCCGGTCGGTCGCCCCGGGATGGCCGGTCCGGCCCCGGGTGGAGAGGCTGGTGAGGGTGTCGCGCCACGGCGGTGCCCTCAGCTCCCACGCCCCGCGAGGAGACGGCCGATGTCCGAGACTCCGTACCGCTACGCCGATCTGCGCGCCCTGTACGTCAACTGCACGCTCAAGCGCTCCCCCGAGGTCAGCAACACCGAGGGGCTGATCGACCGCAGCAGGGCCGTGATGGAGCGGCAGGGAGTGGCGACCGACCTCGTGCGGGCCGTCGACCACGACATCGCGACCGGGGTGTGGCCGGACATGACCGAGCACGGGTGGGAGTCGGACGCGTGGCCCGAGCTGTACGAGCGGGTCATGCGGGCGGACATCCTCGTACTGTGCGGTCCGATCTGATTCGGCGATACATGTCATGACTGTGAGGCCACGCGGGTGATTGGGCAGACGACTTCGTCAGCACTGCCGTGGCGTTCGGTCATGCCGTCCCACGAGGCGAGAGAGTAGACGGGATTTTCGGCCGGCCCAACCCGGAGCCCCATCGACGTCGGCAACCGGGCGTGTTTCGCCGCCCGACCCGCCCACTCGTCCGCAGGGGAACACATCCATGACCGACACTGGCACGTCCTACCGTGGCCTCCGCGCCCTGGTGATCAATTGCACGCTCAAGCGTTCGCCGGAGCGGAGCCACACTCAGGGGCTGATCGACATCAGTAGCGGGATCATGGAGCGCCAGGGCGTCGAGGTTGAGGTGCTGCGAGCGGTGGATCTCGACATCGCGACCGGGGTGTGGCCCGACATGACGGAGCACGGCTGGGAGACCGACGAGTGGCCCGTCATCTACTCGAAGGTGATGGCCGCGGACATCCTTACCTTGGCTGGACCTGTATGGCTGGGAGACAACTCCTCAGTCATGAAGAAGGTGATCGAGCGCCTGTACGCCTGCTCGTCGATCCTCAACGAGCGCGGCCAGTACGCCTACTACGGTCGTGTGGGCGGCTGCCTGATCACCGGCAACGAGGACGGCGCCAAGCACTGCGCGATGAACGTCCTCTACAGCCTCCAGCACCTCGGATACGTCATTCCGCCGCAGGCGGACGCGGGCTGGGTCGGCGAGGCGGGCCCGGGCCCGTCGTACCTCGACCCCGGCTCCGGCGGGCCGGACAACGACTTCACGAACCGCAACGCGACCTTCATGACCTGGAACCAGCTCCACCTGGCGAGGATGCTCAAGGACACTGGTGGCATCCCCGCCCACGGAAACCAGCGCTCCGAGTGGGACGCCGGCTGCCGCTTCGACTTCGAGAACCCCGAGCACCGCTGAGTGCAGTCCAGGGGCGGAGGTACGAACGTCCCAGCTGCCGAATACGAGACCGCCTACTACCTCACAGCCGCAAACCCCAGGTCAAAACCACAACCTGAGAGGGCCGTTCGTGAGTTGTGTGAAATTACGCCGGCCGGGTTCGTGCCCCGCCTCGGGACCAGGCCGATGCCTGGCATGCGATGGCTTACCTGCTGCGCACGGTCCACGGGTCCGGCTTTCGCTCGAACGGCGCCGGGGTCCCCAAGTCGTCCCGTCAGTGCTTCCGTTCGCTCTTCAAGCCGGCACGGCATCCGCGAACAGGGCCCACCCCAGCGCGGTTCCCATCATGTCGGGGGCGGGGGACGAGCAGCGAGGCCCCCCACCTGTCTTGGTAGGGGGTCTCGTCCAGTAGCGGGCGCGGGCGGAGTTGCCGGCCTTCGCAGGCTCAACGGCTCTTGTACATCGTGACCGTGAAGCTGACCTTCTTACCGTTGTGGTAGTCGGTGCTGTCCCACACCGAGATGTGAGACCTGTCCTGCATCCGCAGGTGCAGCACCTCATTGGCGTTGCTCCAGTTGTATCCGACGAACTGGAAGTTCGGCTCGGGGCTGTCTCCCATTCTCCTGTTTCCCCAGCTGCAGATACGCGACGAGTCGTGCTCGCAGACGGACCAGGCTCTGGCGTACAGGTGGCAGTCCTCTCCCTGCCATACGTCGATACGCTTCAGCCTCGCGTCGGACGAGCGCCACGTTCCGTTGAACCGGTTGGCCGAGCACAAGGCAGCTGCTTCTTTCGTCGAGGTGACGGTGAGCACCACCGAGAGGGAGAACGTCAGGGCGGCCGTCAAGAGCACGGCCATGATCTGGCGTAGTGGAATGCGGGCAGCAGAGACCTGTGTCATCGTGAACCTCCGATAGCGGGCCGCAGCGCGGGGAATCCCGTCGTCACACGACGTGTTGTTCCCCCTACTTCGGCTGAACGCCACTCATTCGGGCCCGGATCATTTCGCCCTTTACCCCCTGCCTATTCCAGAGCAGCACTCCGCAATCCTGATCGCAAGTCGGCAGGATTCTCGCATTTCGCGCACGATTCAATGATGAATGCGATCCAAAGTGGATCGGTCAATGAAAGCGAATGCGTGGGTGAGATTCCATGCCCGGTCGAGCGAGTCAACGCCGGGCCGGGGCCGTGGTCAACCGGCGCCAGAGACGTACCAGGCGCTCTGCGAGCAGGGTGAGGGCGTGTCCGACGTCCAGATCTTCGAGGCGTCGCTCTGGCCCGGACACCGCACAGAGCGCCGTACGCGGCCAGCGGCGGACGCGCCCCCAGCCGTTGCAGACACGTAGCCGTGGAGAGATTCTGAACGTATCCGCTCGGAGCTTGTCGCAGCGGGATTCATCATGACATCAATGCCGAACTCGTTGTCGACGGACTGCGCACCGCGGAGGACTCCGCACACCTTGGACTGCTGGCCAAGCGGATCTGGGACGCCAGCAAACCGTTCGGCCACCCTTCTGACTGGGCCACATTCATACTCACCGGCATCTGACGATACGGCAGTGCCTGTTCCCGGAATCGCTACGGGGCGGGGCGGCCGCTCCTGTCGGCGTTCACGCAATTATGCTCTGATGCTGATGTTGTGATGGGAACTCAGCTTGTCCTATGACCTCGGCGTGGCGGTTCGATGGCAAGCAGGCGCTCACTCCCGCCGCAGCCGACGCTGCGACTTGCCGCTGCCCCGATGAGACCCTTGCCCCGTTCTCCCCCGGCAATAGCCATCCTGGGATCTCGGCCGGCGTCTCGCAGATGCCGGACGTCCGTCCGGTCGGGCACTCGCTGGCCAGATAGGGCGCCAGAGTGTTCCGCAGATCTGGCTCGGCGACAACAGCTCGGTGATGAAGCAGGTGATCGAGCGGCTGTACGCCTGCTCCAGCCTCCTCAACAGCGAGGGGCAGTACGCCTATTACGGCCGGGTGGGCGGCTGTCTGATCACGGGGAACGAGGACGGGGTCAAGCACTGCGCGATGAACGTGCTCTACAGCCTCCAGCACCTGGGCTATGTGATCCCGCCGCAGGCGGACGCGGGCTGGATCGGCGAGGCGGGCCCCGGGCCGTCGTATCTGGACCCGGGTTCGGGCGGCCCCGAGAACGACTTCACCAACCGCAACACCTCCTTCGTGGCGTGGAACCTGATGCATCTGGCGGGGATGCTCAAGCGCGCGGGCGGCATTCCGCCGCACGGCAACCAGCGCACGGCCTGGGACGCCGGCTGCCGCGCGGACTTCCCGAACCCGGAACACCGCTAGCGCCGGCGGATCCGGCCCTGATCCGCCGGACACGCCCCGGCGCCGTCGGGGCGCGGGCCGCGCCCGGATGTCCGTCGGAGCGCGCCGGCTCACCGTGCGCGGACAGCCCCTCAGGAGTCCGCCCACGGCGTCGTTTTGGATTGTCGGACGATCATCCCTACGATCCGGCAGATGATCACGAGAAAACGGCTGGCGACCGGAGCCTGCGCGCTGCTCGCCGCCCTGGCCGTCGGGCTCGTCCCGACCGGCGCCGCCGCCGACGAACCGGCGGCCAAGGAACCCCCCAAGGTCGAGCTGGTCCTCGACGTCAGCGGCTCGATGCGGGCCCGCGACATCGACGGCCAGTCCCGGATGGCCGCTGCCAAGCAGGCCTTCAACGAGGTGCTCGACGCAGTGCCCGAGGAGGTGCAGCTCGGCATACGCACCCTCGGCGCCAACTATCCGGGACCGGACCGGAAGAAGGGCTGCGAGGACACCAAGCAGCTCTATCCCGTCGGCCCCCTCGACCGGACCGAGGCGAAGACGGCGGTGGCCACGCTGGCCCCCACCGGCTGGACCCCGATCGGCCCCGCCCTGCTCGGGGCGGCCGAGGACCTCAAGGGCGGTGAGGCCACCCGCCGGATCGTGCTCATCACGGACGGGGAGGACACCTGCGCCCCGCTCGACCCCTGCGAGGTGGCGCGGGACATCGCCGCCAAGGGCATCCATCTGACCATCGACACGCTGGGCCTGGTGCCGAACGCCAAGATCCGGCAGCAGCTCACCTGCATCGCCGAGGCGACCGGCGGTACGTACACCTCGGTCCGGCACACCGAGGAACTCTCCAAGAGGGTCCGCCAGCTGGTCGACCGGGCGGCGGACCCGGTGGTCACCCCGGTGGCCACCGAGGGCGCCGAGCGCTGTGCCGACGCCCCGCAGCTCAAGGCCGGGCTCTACACCGACCGCCAGGTCTTCGGCCGCCACCGCTGGTACCGGGTGGACGTGCTGCCCGGACAGGAGCTGCGCGCCTCGGTGAGCGTGGCCGCCGACCGCGCCGTCAACGACGACTACGGCGTCCTGCTGCGCGCGGTGACCGTGCACGGCCGTGAGGTCGTGCGGGGCTCCGAGGCCGGTGACGGACGTACGGACGTCATCTCGACCGGGCTGCGCTATCCCAAGCCGCCGCTCGACGACATCGACGCGGACACCAAGCCCGCGGCGGAGACCGTCTGCCTCCAGGTCAGCAACTCCTTCTCCGCGCCGCCGTCGGTGAAGACGACCCCCGGGATGCCGATCGAGCTGACCGTCGACCTGGTCGACGCGCCCGACGAGGCGTCCGACGTGGCCGCCTTCGGCCTCGGCCGCGGCTGGTGGCTGCTCGGCGTGCTGGTACTGGCCGGTTTCGTGGGTGGTCTGCTGTGGGGCTGGCTGTCCCGCTGGCGCGTCGCCGTCTGGAGGACCAACTGATGCGTACCGTACGCACGCTGACCACCGTCCTCCTCGCGGCCGCCGGGCTCCTCGGCCCCGCCGGGGGGCCCCCCCCCCGGGCCCCCCCGCCCCCCGCGGGCGCGGGGGGGCCGCCGCCGCGGCCCGGGCCCCCGGGGCGGGGACCACCAGCACGACCCCCCCCCCCGGG
>NZ_JBHWBS010000004.1:51915-56304 GCF_042735655.1 Streptomyces sp. NPDC059567
CCACGAGCCAGGTGCCGGTGGCATGCGCCGAACGCGCCACCTCACGGCGCTGGGCCGGGGGGGTCATGTGGCCGGGGGGGGTGTGGGAGTGGGGGTGGTGTTTTGCGCTTTGGGGGGGGGGGGTGGGCGGGGCGCGCCCCCCCGCCCCGGCCGGGCCGACGGAGGCGGGCACCACCTTCCGTACCGCCGCCGCGTTCACGCAGGGCCGGCAGGCCACGGCCGAGGCCTCCACGGGTGACTACCTCTACTGGGTGTTCCCCGCGGACACCGGGCAGCGGCCCACGGTGACCGCCTCGGTCGCGCTCCCCGAGGCCGCCGCCCGGCACGGGGCCTCGACCTGGCGGATCGACGTCTACGACGGACTGCGCCGCCGGCAGCCGTGCATGTACGGGATGCAGTCCCGGGCCGCGGGGAAGGACGCCGCTTCCGTGGAGCTGTCCTGCACCCTGCGCACGGTCCGCCCCTGGGCCGAGGCCTGGGACAACGATCCGCTGCCCGGCAGCTATTACGTCCGGCTGACGGTCACCGGCATTCCGGAGGACGACCTCGGTCAGCCGTTCACGGCCCGGGTGGGTGCGGTCTCCGCCGAGAAGGGCGGCGCGTACGCGGGCGACGGCACGCTCGCCGCGCCGCTGGTGCCGGGCGCCACGACAAAGGACGCGGCCGCGGGCGAGGCGCCGTCGGCGGTCGAGGCGCGGGCACCCGAGGACGGCTGGTCCTCGGGCTGGTGGTCCGACCGCTGGGTCTGGACCGCCGTCGGCGGAGTCCTGGGCGCGCTCGCCGGCATCGGCGGCTACTCCCTGACCCGCGGCTCCGGCCGCCCGTCACGGGTACCGCCGGCCGTCTGACGGCCGCGACGTACGAGCGGCCGCGGCTGTCCTGGACAGTCGCGGCCGCTCCCCGTTGCGGAGCGCGGTGCCGCGCGTGTCAGTGGCCGGCCGGGCGGACCAGGCCGGTGTCGTAGGCGTACACCGCCGCCTGGGTCCGGTCACGCAGGCCGAGCTTGATCAGGATGCGGCTCACATGGGTCTTGACGGTCTGTTCGGCGACGACCAGCCGGGAGGCTATCTCGGCGTTGGAGAGCCCGTGGGCGATCAGGCTCAGGACCTCGGTCTCGCGTTCCGTCAGATCGCCGACGCGGTCCATGCGCGGGGCTCGGGGGCCCGCGCTCAGCCGGGAGAACTCGGCGATGAGGCGCTTCGTGAGGTTGGGCGCGAGCAGGGCGTCCCCACCCGCCACCACCCGTACCGCGTGCGCGAGTTCGTCGGCCGAGGCGTCCTTGAGAAGGAACCCGGAGGCACCGGCGCGCAGCGCCTCGTACACGTACTCGTCGAGGTCGAAGGTGGTCAGGACGAGCACCTTCACCGTGGCGTCGGCGGGCCCGGTGATGAGGCGGGTGGCCTCGATGCCACCGATGCCGGGCATCCGGATGTCCATCAGGACGACGTCGGGCGCGAGTTCGGCCACCTTGGCGACGGCCTCCTCGCCGTCCACGGCCTGTCCGACGACCTCGATGTCGGGCTCGGCATTGAGCAGCACGGTGAAGCCCTGACGGACCATCATCTGGTCGTCGACGATGAGGACCCGGGTCGTACTGCTCGTCATGTGCCGTCCTTGCAGGGTTCGATGGGGAGGGTGGCGGTCACCTCGTAGCCGCCGTCCGGGGTGGACCCGGCTGTCAGTTCGCCGCCCAGCATGGCGGTGCGCTCGCGCATCCCGAGCAGCCCGTGCCCCAGTCCGGGCGAGAGCGGGGCCGTGGAGGGATCGGTGCGTCGGCTCGGTGGGGTGTTGGTGATCCGGAGGGTCAGCCCGGCCTCGAGATAGCCGGTCTCCACGCGGACCCGTGCCCCCGGTGCATGCCGCATCGCGTTGCTCAGCGCCTCCTGGACGATGCGGTACGCGGAGAGTTCGACGCCCGGCGACAGCGGACGGCGGTCGCCCGTGGCGGTCGCGTCGACGGTGAGCCCGGCGGCGCGGACGTTGTCGAGGAGCTCGTCGAGCCGGTCCAGGGTGGGCTGGGGGGTGTGCCGTACGCCGTCGGCGGCCGGGTCCTCCGCCCGTAGGACACCGAGGACCCGGCGCAGTTCGGTCAGCGCCTCGACGGCGTTCTGGCGGATTCCGGCGAGGTTCTCCCTCAGCTCGTCGGAGGGGTTCTCGACCAGGTGGGGGGCGACCTGGGCCTGGATGGAGATGACCGACATGTGGTGGGCGACGACGTCGTGCAGCTCACGGGCGATCCGGCCGCGCTCCTCCAGAAGGGTGCGCCGGGACCGTTCCTCGGCGGTGATGACCTCCTGGGCGACGAGCTGCGTCCGCGCCACTCGGCTCATCCGCAGCGAGGCTCCCACCACCGCCGCGGTCGCGAACGCGATCGCGCCGCCGCCGAGGTCCTCGTTGTGGGGAAAGCCCGTGGGCATGACGGTGTTGACCACTCCCGACAGCACGGTGATCACGAGGGTGACGACCGTGACCCGCAGCGGGACCCGCAGGGCGAGGAGCAGCACGACGAAGGTGTGGATCACGATGCCCCAGACGCTCCAGGGCCACACCATGTCGGGTCCGACTGTCGACTCGCCGATCTCCGCGGTCAGGAACAGCGTGACCGTGGAGAGCCACCAGGCCGGTACGGGGCGGCTCAGGGCGAGGACCAGAGCCGCGGCCTGGAAGACGACGAGCAGTTGCATGGTCCCCGGGACGAAGGGCATCGCGCCGGAGTACTCGGCCATCCTGCCCAGGCCCCCGACGACGGCGAGCAGCACGAGGTGTCCGTGCGGTAGCCAGCCGAACCACGCCTGGCGGGGCAGCGGATCGCGGGCCATCGTCCAGAGGTCCTCGCGCAGGGCGCGCGGCACCCGCCCCAGGGCGCCCAGCAGCGACCGCCCGTAACCCTCGCCCACCTGTTCCCCCTTGTCCGCTGCGTCCAGCCTAGGCACGTCGGATCTCCTTGCTCGCCCCGGGTCGCCTCTGGCGGGCGGGGCGGCGGCCGCCCTGTTCGTACGTACGGAACGCGGCGACGCACACCAGCAGCGCGAGCGCGAAGAGCGGCAGCCAGGCGAGTCGGGCCAGGACCCAGCCGTACCCGTCGGGCACGGTGTGCAGGCCGGGGAGCGGTCCGTGGCCGAGGAGTTCGCCGGCCATGCGCCCGGTGACGGTGACGGCGATCATCGCGGTCTGGTGCCAGAGGAAGACGGTCATCGCACCGAGGTTGAGCAGCGCCACCGCGGCCCAGGCGGCGGGGCGGCGCAGGGCCCGGCGCAGCGGGGCGAGCAGCAGCAGGGCTCCGCCGCACTGGGCGAGGCCGAAGGTGACGGCGGCGAGCGTGGGCGGGTTGAGGTTGGACATCGGCGCGCCGGGCACGCCGACCATGGAGCCGGGGTAGCCGGCGAAGAGCACGAGGAGGGCGGTCGCCGCGGCTCCGCCGAGCAGCAGGACCCAGCCGGCCGCCCGGTCCTTGAGTCCGTGTCGGGACCAGGCGGTGCCCAGGCAGTACGGCACGAGCCAGCCGGCGGCCACGTTGATCCAGCCGAGCCAGGCCGGTCCGTCGAGGCCGAAACGGATCACGTCGACGTGCAGGACGACGGCGAGGGGCCAGAGCGGATGGACCCGGGCGACGAGCGGGGTCGCCGCCGTGAGCGCGGCGAAGACGAGCAGGAACCACAGCGGGGAGAGCACGAGCTTGCCGAGGGCGTACACGGTCGGCCAGGGCACGCCGGTGGCGAGCATGGGGAGCGTCGCGACGCTCCACAGCGCGAGCACGGCGGCGACGGGCCTGAAGAGCCGTCCCAGCCGGGCCGCGAGCCAGTGGCGGTAGCCCTCCTGCCGGGCGCGGGAGGCGGCGTGGCTCCTGGCGGCGACCTGCCCGCCGACCAGGAAGAAGACGGCCAGGGTCTGGAAGACCCAGGAGACGGGGGTGAATTCGGGCAGGTCCTGCAAGGGGCTGGCGACGCGGACCGTGCCGCTGTCGGCGATCAGGGCGGTCACGAGCCAGTGGCCGAGGACCACGCCGAGGATGGCGAGGCCACGCAGGGCGTCGATGGCACGGTCGCGGCTCGGTGGGGTGGCTGCCTCGATACGGCGGACGAGTTCACGCATCGGCCGGGTCCCGTCCTGCGACGATGCTCGCGAGCTGCTTCAGCGGTACGGAGCCGGGGACGAGGTAGTCGCTGTGTCCGCCGTCGCCGGCGTCGAAGACCCTGGCGCCGAACTCCGGCGCGAGGGGGTCCGTGCCGAATCCCAGCTCCCCGAAGGGCAGGGGCACGCGGACGTGGGGCACGGGGGGGGGGACAGATGGGTCGCCCCCCCCCCCCCCCCCCGGGGGGGGGGGGGGGCCCGGCGCCCGGGGGGGGGCGCGCGGCGCCCCCCCGGCGGGAGTCTGGGTAGACTCGCCGC
>NZ_JBHWBS010000004.1:56314-93196 GCF_042735655.1 Streptomyces sp. NPDC059567
GAGCAGTCCGCCCGGCCGTACGACACCGTCCACCACGGACGGCAGGAGCCCGCTCCGGTCCCGGATACCCGTTCGCACCGCCGGCCCAAGCGCGGCGCGGTACCGGTGCGCACCGGGCTGCTCGGTGTCTCGGCGGCCGTGGCCATGGGCTTCCGTAGAGGACGATTCCGGCGACGGGGAGCCCGGGCGCCGCCTTGGCGCAGACGACGGATCCGTAGGAGTGGCAGAGGAGGGTGAGGCGCGCCGCGGGCTTCGCGGCCCTCAACTCCCCGACGAAGTCCCGCAGTCCGGGGGCGGCCTCCTCGGCCCGCCCGGGGGTGATCGCGGCCGCGCTCGCGGTGGCGGGGGTCGGGTAGCCGAGCCAGGCGAGGACGGCGGCGCGCTCGCCCAGCCGGCGCTGGAGTGCGACGGCGCCGTCGCGGAAGCGCTCGCTGCCGAGCGCGGTGTCGGAGCCGGGGACGAGGACGGCGATGTGCTCGGCGCCCGCGAGGTCGCCGACGACCTCGACGCTGCGGCCGCCGTCGCGCCCGTCGAAGGAGAGGAAGTGGCGGTTCGGGCCCGCCATGGCGCGCAGCGCGGCGGCCCGCTTCCGGTCTCCGTAGTCGGCGGCGGTCCGTTCGGCGGCGCGGACGGCGTCCCGGTTGGCGGCGTACCGCGCGTCGAGGTCCGCGGCCGTGACCCGGGCGAGGGGGCCGAGTTCGGCGGGGGCGGGCGCCGGGACGGCGGCGGGGCGGGCGGCGCCCGCCGTCGGCACCGCCACCGAGGCGGTGACGAGTGCGGCGAGCAGCGTGCGGCGCAGACGGCTGCGCGGGCGGGACGCCATGGTGTGGTCCTTCCGTACCGGACGAGTTGCTTCGTTCCGGTGCCGAACGTATGGATCACACCCTGTAGTCGGCGTCCCGCCGGAGGGGACAGTCGGCGGGTAGCTCTGAAGTACTACGGGTAGGGGTGGCGGTCCTGGGGACCGCGGCGGTCATGCGCCGGTGGGCGGTCGGCGGGCGGGGAATCCGTGGGTGCGGGCGGCTGCCACGACGATCAGGGCGGGGGCGAGGAGCAGGAGGACGCTCCAGGGCAGGGCGGTGGCGCCGAGCAGATCGAGGAGCAGTCCGCCGGCGACGCCTCCTCCTGCCATGGCGGCGTTCCAGAGGCTGACGAGCATGGTCTGCGCGGTGTCCGCCGCCTCGCCGCCGGCGTCGCCGACGGCGGTCTGCAGCAGGGTCGGCGCACCGCCCCAGCCGAGGCCCCACAGCGCGGCGGCGGCGTAGACGAGGGCGGTGCTGTCGGCGGCCACGGCGAGGGCGCCGGCCGCGACGGCGAAGAGCACGATCCCGGCGAGGGTCAGGGTCCGCAGCCGGCGGTCGATGTGCAGGCCGGTGAACCAGATGCTCAGGAGGGAGGCGCCGCCGAAGACGAGGAGGACGAGTCCGGTGGAGCCGCCCATGCCGAGGTGGTCGAGGAAGGCGGCGACGTACGTGTAGAGGATCGTGTGGGCGAGGACGAGGACGAGGGTGACGAACAGGACGGGGGCCACGCCGGGGACCGCGAGGGTGCGCAGGATGGGCGCGCGGCCGCCCCTGGGCCGGCCGGGGTGGTCGGGGACGGTGAGCGCGATCCAGGCGAGGAGGACGAAGGCGAGCGCGGTCATGACCAGGAAGGTGACCTGCCAGCCGAGCGCGGCGCCCAGGAAGGTGCCTGCGGGCACGCCGAGGGAGAGCGCGAGCGGTATCCCCGTCATGACGACGGCGATCGCCTTGCCCTGGAGGTGGACGGGCGCCATCCGGCGGGCGTATCCGGCGAGCAGGGCCCAGGCGAGACCGGCGGCGACGCCCGCGAGGAAGCGGGCGGCCATGGTGAGGGGGTAGTGGGTGGAGACGGCGGTGACCGTGTTGGCGAGGGCGAAGCCCGCGACGGCGGTGAGCAGCAGGCGCTTGCGCCGCCAGCCGGCGGTGGCGGCGGTCAGCGGGATCGCGGTGAGCGCGGTCCCGATCGCGTAGATGGTGACGGACTGGCCCATGGCCGGCTCGCCGACTCCGAGGTCTGCGCTCATCGCGGGCAGGACGCCGGCGGGCAGGGTCTCGGTCAGGCTGGTGATGAAGACGGCCGTGGCCAGGGCGAGAAGGGCGGGCAGGGGCAGCTTTCCCGCGGGTTCGGGGTTCACGACGCGTGGCGGCGAACCGGCTTTCGATGCCGTGTGGTTGCTCATGCTCCGTATGCTGAAACCTTCACATTGATGTGAGGGTCAAGCGAGATCCCGTGAGGTGGACCACATGCGCATCGGAGAGCTGTCGGAGCGCACCGACACCCCGCGCAGGCTGCTGCGCTACTACGAGGAGCAGGGCCTCATCGTCGCCGATCGGATGCCCAACGGCTACCGCGCCTACGACGAGTCGAACGTGGACCGGGTCGTTCAGATCCGCGGCCTGCTGGACGCGGGGCTGCCGACGCGGATCATCAAGCAGATCCTGCCGTGCCTCGACAAGCCCCGCGTCATCCACTTCCCCGACGCCACACCGGAGATGCTCGCCACGCTGGAGAACGAGCGCGACCGGATGACCGAACGCATCCGTTTCCTGACCCGCAACCGGGACGCGGTCGCCGGGTATCTCGACGCCGTGCGCGAGAGGTTGGCGACCGGGTCCGTCGCGGCGGGCTGAGCGCCGAGGGCGCGCCCGGGGAGCGCCCTCAGCATCCTGCGCGGGTCGGGCCGTGCCCCTCAGCGCGCCGTCGGGCCGGTCCAGTCGGCGGGCACGTGTGCGAGGCGGACCCGCTGCGGGTGGTCGCCGACGGCCACCGAGGCGACCTTGCGGCCGGTGACGAAGTCGATCGCCGTCACGCGGTCCGTACCGCTCTCCGAGATGACGCAGGAGCGGCCGTCGCCGCTGACCGTCGCCCAGTACGGCTTGGACGCCTCCACCAGCGGACCCTCGTTCAGGGTCTCGCGGTCGACGACGGTGGCGTAGTCGTCCATCGTGCCGGCGATGCAGAGCCGCTTGCCGTCGGGGCTCATGGACATGCCGTGGTGGCGGGAGTCGTTGACCCAGGTGGTGCGGTCCGGGTCGGTCGCCGGGTTCCGGGGGAGCGTCTTGACGCGGGTGATCCGGTCGGCGGCGATGTCGTACTCGAGGAAGCCGTTGAAGAACGAGACCTGGAAGTAGAGCTTCGACTCGTCGGGGGTGAACGCGACGGGTCGTACGGCGTCGGAGAGGTCCTTGCGGCCGAAGGCGTCGAGCCGGGCGCGCATGTCGATGACGCGCACCTGCTCGAAGGTGCGGGCGTCGACGACGGTGATGCGGCGGTCGCCCTTGGTCCAGTCCCAGAACGGGTCGTCGAGGGCCGTGGTGACCTCGCCGATGGCCATGTTCCACAGGTGCCGGCCGTCGGCCGAGAAGACGTTCTCGTGCGGCTTGTCGCCGGTGGCGAAGGATCCGGTCTCCCGGCCCGTCGTGATGTCGAGGACGTGCACGGTGTTGGAGGTGGAGGCCGAGACGGCGACCCGGGTGCCGTCGGGTGAGACGGCCATGTGATCGGAGCGGAAACCGGAGACGGGGAAGCGCCAGTTGATCCGGCCCGTGCGCAGGTCGATCGAGACGACGTCGGCGAAGCTCGGCCGGGAGACGACCATCGCGGAGCCGTCGGGCGTGGCGTACATGTCGTCGACGAACTGGTCGTGTCCCTCGCCGGGCCCTTGCCGGATCCCCAGGAAGAAGGCCAGCTTGAGCGGGTTGAGCCCGATCTCCCACATCCGGGCTTCGCGGTCGGGGATGACGTTGATGCGGCCGATGCGCGCGAAGTCGCCGGTGGACTCGATGACGTCGGCGGTGCCGTCCCAGTTGTTCCCCACGAACATCACCTCGCGCAGCCCGGCCGGCCGCGCGGAGTCGGCGGAGGAGGCGGCGACGGTGCCGCCCCCTGTGATGGTGAGAGCGAGGGCGGCGGCGAGCGAGCCGAGCAGGAGACGGCGCGCACCACGCGTCCGGACAGCGGGCATGGGGGTCCTTCCGGAAGACGTGCGACATCGAGCACCCCGCCGGTCGGGGCAACTTACCCGACGGTAAGGAGTTGTCGCGCCCACGACAAGACGTCGGTGGGCAGAAGTCGCGGCGATCGCGGCCGCCCGTGCCGCTCGGCGAGCGGCGCGCTCGTCTCCCTCGGCTGGGTCGCCGTGGGCGTCAGGTCATACGGCGGGCTCCCGCCACGATCGCCTCACGAATCCGGTTATAGGTTCCACAGCGGCAGATGTTGCGGATCTCGTCGAGGTCGGCCTCGTCGATCTCCCGTCCGGCCTCACGGGCCCGGCGGACCTTCGCGACCGCCGTCATGATCTGCCCGGGCTGGCAGTAGCCGCACTGGGCGACGTCGAGGTCGAGCCAGGCCTCCTGCATCGGGTGGAGCTCCTGCCCCGCGGTCGCGGGAAGGCCCTCGATGGTGGTGATCTCGTCGGTGGGGCCGATGTCCTTCACCGGGACGGAGCAGGGGTTGAACGCCTTGCCGTTGATGTGGCTGGTGCATGCCTGGCAGACGCCGAGCCCGCAGCCGTACTTGGGTCCGGTGACGCCCAGGACGTCCCGGAGCACCCACAGCAGCCGGACGTCGTCCTCGACCTCGGCCGTGACGGCCTTGCCGTTGAGGATGAAGGTGTGTTGCGGCACGGTGGCTCCTGCTCCTAGAAGGCGCGGTCGAGGCCGTCGCCCGGCGAGGCGGGGATCGGCGGGGTGGTGGGCAGCGGCTCGAATCCGAGCGGTTCGGCGTGGTTGACCGGGAAGGTCGTCGGCATGGTGCCGGTGGCCCTGCCGTACGCGCAGGCGACCGCGGCCATCGCGCCCGCGACGGCCAGCTCGCCCGCTCCACCCGGCCGGTCCGAGGTCGGCGGCATCACCACGATCTCCAGCTCGGGCGGGGTGTTCCACTGCCGGGTGTAGAAGTAGTTGTCCCAACTCCCCTCCTGGAAATGCCCGTCGCGGAGGTGCAGTCCCGAGGTGAGGGTGACGGCGATGCCGTCGATGATGCCGCCCATCATCTGGGCCTGGAGGCCGCGTGGGTTGACCGCGAGGCCGACGTCGACGGCGCAGACGACCTTGGTCACACGGGGACCCGTGTACGCGTCCTCGATCTCCCGTCCGGTGGTCTCCGGCCGGCAGTCGATCTCGGCGAGGACGGCGACGAAGGAGTGGTACTCGGGATGGACCGCGATCCCCTGGGCCACCCCGGCGGGCAGTGAGCGCCCCCATCGCCCCACCTCCGCGACCTTGTCCAGCACCGCCCGCGCGCGCTCCTCCTTGAGGTGACGGCGGCGGAACTCGTAGGCGTCCTTGCCCATCCGGCGGGCCAGCTCGTCCACGACCAGCTCCTGGGCGCACCGGACGTTGGGCGAGTAGATGTTCCGCATGGAGCCCGTGTTGAAGCCCTTGTCGGTCTCGCTCAGCAGCTGTGTGGTGACCCCGAAGTGGTACGGGCTCTGCTGGGTCAGCTGGAAGATCGTCTCGGAGAAGGTGAGGTCGCCGACGGGCAGTCGGGCCGCCGCGGAGGTGATGATCTCGCCGAGGCCGTGGCCGAAGTCCGTGGCGACGGATGTGTGGCGCTGCTCGTACGTCAGCACCTCGCCGAGGCTGTACGTGGCCCGCACCCGGGAGGTCGACATCGGGTGCGTACGGCCCTGGCGGAAGTCGTCGGTCCGGTGCCACATCAGCTTCACGGGCTTGCCCATGGCCCGGGAGATCTCGGCTGCCTCGCCGGCGGCGTCGTGGAAGAGCTTGCGCCCGAACGATCCGCCGCCTTCGGTGACATGGACCTTGACCGCGGTGACCGGGATGCCGAGCCGCAGGGCGATCTGCTCCTGGGCGACGATCGGCGACTTCAGGCTCGCCCAGATCTCGGCCGAGTCCGCCCGCACGTCGGCGATCGCGCAGTTGGTCTCCAGGGCGCTGTTGCTGGCGAAGTGGAAGGTGAAGCGGGCGTCGACGGCCTTGGTCAGGAGCGGCAACGGCGGTACGACGAGCGGGAGTTCGGCGGCGCGCAGCTTTCGCAGCACCGTCGTGTCCGAGGCGCCCTCGGCGGTGCCGGGGCCCCAGGCGACCTTCAGGGCGCGGACGGCGTCGATGCACTGGCCGAAGGTGCGGCCGCGGACGGCGACGCCGGTGGAGATCCGTACGACGTCGGTGACGCCGGGCATGGACCGGACCTCGTCCAGGTTCTCCACCGAGCGGACCGTGCCGTTGATCGTGGGCGGCCGGCAGACCATCGTGGGCAGCGCGTCGGGCACCTGGACGTCCATCGCGAACTTCTTGCGTCCCGTCACGGCCTCCAGGGCGTCGATCCGCCGCTGCGCGGTGCCGATGACCTTGAACTCGGACGGCTTCTTGAGCGCGACGCCGACCGCGGTGTCGGTGACGGCGGCCGCTTTCACCGCGAGCTCGCCGTAGGTGAGGCTCCGGCCGGTCGTCGAGGAGACGATCGCCCCGGCCCTCGCGGTCAGCGAACCCACCAGCTCCCCGAGCTCCAGGGCGGCGGCGCGCAGCAGCCGGCCCCGGGCGACGGCGGCGGCGACGCGGATGGGCGTGAAGGTGGAGACGGTGGTGTTGGAGCCGCCGGTGAGCTGGTTGAAGAGCAGCTCGGGGCGGGCGTCGGCGAGGGTGATCCGCACCTTGTCCAGCGGCAGGTCGAGCTCCTCGGCGAGCAGCATCGCGGAGGAGGTGGTGATGCCCTGGCCGACCTCGGCCCTGGGCAGGGCGAAGGAGGCGGTGCCGTCCGGGTCGATCCTGACGGTGATCAGGTTCGCGGTGGGCAGGGCGGCGTGGGTGAGCATGTCGTTGAGGTCGTAGATCTCGGAGGGCCCCGGCAGGGACGGCACCAGGGAGGGAGCCGCGGCGGCCGCCGGGGCGGGCGCGAGCACCGCCTCGCCGAGCTGTGCGGCGACGGTCAGGGTCGGCGCCGCGAGGACGTAACCGAGGAACCGGCGCCGGTCCCCGGACCGCTCGGCGCGGACTCTTCCCTCGGGTGCTGCTGCGCATCGTCGCGCGCTGTCATCGGCTGCCCTCTCGACGAACCACGAAGTCCGACGGATCATCGCGCACACGGCGCCGTGTGCGCCCCGGAACGGCACAGGTTTCACTCAGGGCGCGCCAAGCCCTCACGACACGGCGGGCGGAAGCGGGGAATAGCGCGCCCGGGGCGGGCGGTTGTGAGCGCACGTGGCACGTGGCCGCACCCGCTCGAAAGGAAGCTCCATGAAGATCGGCATCATCGGCGCAGGCAACATCGGCGGCAACCTCACCCGCCGCCTCACGGCCCTCGGTCACGACGTCTCCGTGGCCAACTCCCGCGGCCCGGAGACCCTCGGCGGGCTCGCGGAGGAGACCGGCGCGAAGCCGGTGACCGTCGGCGAGGCGGCGCGGGGCGCCGAGATCGTCGTGGTGACCGTACCGCTGAAGGCGGTGCCGGACCTGCCCTCGGGTCTCTTCGACGGCGCGGCGGAGGGCTTCGCCGTGATCGACACCGGCAACTACTACCCGCAGCAGCGCGACGGCCGGATCGCGGCCATCGAGGACGACGGCCTGACCGAGAGCCGCTGGACCGAGCGGCACCTCGGCCACCCGGTGATCAAGGCGTTCAACGGCACCTACGCCCAGGACATCCTGGACAGGCCCCTCCCGGCCGGCGACCCGGAGCGCATCGCGCTGCCCGTCGCGGGCGACGACGAGGTCGCCAAGAAGGCGGTCCGCGCCCTCATCGACGAGCTGGGCTTCGACACCGTCGACGCGGGCGGCATCGACGAGTCCTGGCGCCAGCAGCCCGACACCCCCGTCTACGGCCTGCGGGACGGCGTCGCGGCGGTCACCCAGGCCCTCGCCGATGCCTCACCCGAGCGCCCGGCGTCGTTCCGGGGCTGACGGTCGCGGGGACCGCGCGCGGTACGTGTGCCCCTTTCGGCCGAGTGGAGCGGGGCGCCGTCGACAGGGGTGGATCCGGCCGTCAAACTGCTCGCGGAGGTGACGCGGGTGGTGGAATCGAAGGAAATGCGGGCCGCGGTTCGCAAGACGTACGGTCCGGCCGACCTCAGTTCGGTCCCGGTGTTCGCCGGAGGGTTCATCAACTTCGGGTACTGGCGCTCGATCGACCTGGCCGGACCGCTCACGGTCGACGACCGGGTCCGCAGCCAGGAGGACATGTACCGGCATGTGCTCGACGCCGCCGGACCGCTCGCCGGTCGGCGGATCGTCGAGGTCGGATGCGGACTCGGCGTCGGCTGTGCGCTCGCCCTGCGCGAGTACGAACCCGAGCAGGTGACCGGTATGGACATCCATCCGCAACAGCTGGACCGCGCCCGCCGGACCAACGCGGATCTGCTGAGGACCACGCCGTCGGGGATCCGGTTCGTCCGCGGTGCGGCGGAGGAAATGCCCTTCGACGACGGCGAGTTCGACTGCGTCTACAGCGTCGAGGCCGCTCAGCACTTCGACGACATGATCGCCTTCACCCGGGAGACGGCCCGCGTGCTGCGGCCCGGCGGGCGGGCGGTCGTCGCGAGTTTCTTCACCCCGGACGACGCCCCGGACGACGGAGCCCGGCTCGCCTCGTACCTGGAGTCGTTCGCCGACGGGCTGGACATCGCGCGTCCCGTCACGCACGTGACCGATGCGTTCGCCAGGGCGGGCCTGACGGACTCGCAGGCCGCGTCCATCGGGCCGGACGTGTGGCAGGGATGGGACCGCTGGCTGTCGGACCAGTGGAAGCCGGGCACGTGGCCGCGGAACTTCCTGAGGGCCTACGAGCAGGGCATCCTCGACTACTACGTCGTCACGGCCACCCGCCCGCAGGCCTGATCCCCGGACCCGGTTCCTCTGTCGCACGCCGTCGCCGCCCGCGCGAGGCGCATTTGGCCTATACCAATCGCTCGAGGCCCAGTAGTCTCCTCCGTGGCCAGCGGCTCACCCCATTCCCCCACCCCGGTTGCGTGCTGGCGCGGGCGACGCCGACCCCACACACGGCCCCGAGCAGCCGGGTTCCCCCATTTCGCCGCCTCCAGGAGGATCACGGTGAACGTTCGCACGAGAAGCTCGGCGATCATCTGCACCCTCGGTCTCGTCGCTTCCCTCGCCCTGACCACGGCCTCCGCGGAGGACCGTGACGCTCCGCAGCGGGTCGTGGAGGCCGCCGGGGCCACAAAGGTCGCGAAGATCGCGCTCACCGACGTCGCCACGGCGCGCAATCCGACCGCGGGTGCCGTGGGCCCCGGCGGCGCGGTCTGGATCGCCGAACGGGCCGGGACGGTACGGATCCTGGGCGCCCAGGGGCTCGGCGAGCCGGTGCTCGACATCTCCGCCGAGACCTCGACCGACGGTGAACGCGGCCTCCTCGGCCTCGCGTTCGACACCGCGCGCGCTCACCTCTACATCTCGTACACGAATCTCGAAGGCACCAGCACCATCGACGAGTTCGCCGTGCGGAAGGGCAGGCTCCGTCCGGAGACCCGGCGCACCGTCCTCACCCAGACGCAGCCGTACGCGAACCACAACGGCGGCGACATCAAGTTCGGGCCCGACGGATATCTCTACATCGCGTTCGGGGACGGAGGCGCGGGCGGCGACCCGCACGGCAACGGACAGAAGCTCGACACGCTGCTCGGCAAGCTTCTGCGGATCGACCCGCACAGTGGCAAGCCCTACGCGATCCCCGCGGACAACCCCTTCGTCGACGACCCGAACGCGAAGGACGAGATCTGGGCGTACGGGCTGCGCAATCCGTGGCGGTTCTCCTTCGACTCGCACACGGGGGATCTGCTGATCGGGGATGTCGGCCAGAACGACTGGGAGGAGATCGACCGGGCCCCCGCAAGGAGCAGGGGCGGGGAGAACTACGGCTGGTCCCAGATGGAGGGCAACCACCCCTTCCGCGGCGGCACCGAGCCGGCGAACCACGTGCGCCCGATCCACGAGTACGCCCGCACCGGCCTCGGCTGCGCGGTGACCGGCGGGTTCGTCTACCGGGGGAACGCGATCCCCGCCCTCAGGGGTCAGTACGTGTTCAGTGACTACTGCGACGGCACCATCCGTTCCCTCTCGCTGAAGAACGGCACGGTGACCGGCGTGAACGACCTCGTCGTCAACGGTGGCGAGGTGATCTCGTTCGTGGAGGGACGGGCGGGCGAACTGTACGTCCTCGCGCTGGGCGGAAACATCGCCCGTATCGATCCGGCGTAGCCGACGGGCGCCGTACCCTCCGGCTCCCGCCGCCCGTCGCGCCCTCGTCCCGGCCACCGCCCCGGCATCGCGGTCGTCGCCGGGGCGGTGACGGGGGCATGCCGGGCGGCCTCCCCCGCCACTTTCACACCAGAACCTACGATTCCGGGGCGTAGGCGGCCGGCGGCGGGCCCTGGGGGTGGGCTCCCAGGGACGGTGCGAGCCAGCGGTCGTAGGAGGTCATCCAGGCGCTGCCGGCACCGCCCCTGCGGTAGTCCTCCAGGACCGCGTTGACCCGGCGCACCAGATCCTGGTCGTCCTTGTTCATGGCCACCCCGTACAGGGAGGTGTCCAGACGCGGGCCGACCAGCTGGAGGTTGGGGTCCTGGGCGACGAGTCCGGCGGCGAGCGTCGCGTGGGTGAGGATGGCGTCGACGTTCCCCTGCTGGAGTTCGACGAGGCAGTCCAGGTGGCTCGCGGTCTCCACGGCGACGGCGCCGGTTCCGGAGCCGCGGAGCAGGTCGGCGGCCGAGCTTCCCTTGCTGAGGCAGACGCGCCGGCCGCGCAGCTTCGCGTCGAAGCCGCTGATCTCGGAGCCTTCGGGTACGAGGAGTTGATGGCCGGTCTCGAAGTAGACGCTGGAGAAGGCGACTTCGGTCAGCCGCTCGCAGGTGATGCTCATCGTGCGGACGACGACGTCGACCTGGCGCGCCTGGAGCCGGGAGATCCGCTGGCTCGGCGGCATGCTGACGAAGCGGACCGTGGCCTTGGGGCCGAGGATGTCACGGGCGATCGCCCGGACGAGATCGATGTCGAAGCCGACCGGTTCGCGGGTCTCCGCATCCCGCGAACCCCAGAGGTAGCTGTTCAGGTCCACCCCCGCGACGAGATGGCCGCGCTCGCGGATGCGCCGCACGGCCGAGCCGTCCACGCGTGAGGGCCGAGGACTCGCCCGCCGTGGATCGCATGCCGGTGCGCGGGCCGGCGGCGCGGCGGCGTGCCCCGCGGTCGCGCGCGAGACGGTGGACGGACCGGTCGTCACGGCGGCGGCCGGAGCCGCGGCCAGGACCATCGCGGTGAGCAACAGCCACAGCGCGGAGCGGCCGCCCAGCGGCCACCTCCCCCGGCGTACCGACCCGGATCCAGCAGTCACAAGCCCCACCCCCGCGCAGCCGACTCCCGAGCGCCAAGGCTACGCAGCCGAGCGTCAACACGCCGGCGTGATCCGAGAGTTGGCCGTATGTTGGGACAAGCTTCACCGTCCCCGCAAGGCGGGCAGCGACGGCAGTGCGAGCTTCCGGCCGACCTGCGCGAGCCCGCCCACCCGCATGGCCGGGCCCGCCGGCACACGCCGGACGCCGGACGCGTCGCGCCCCTCCGACGCGGCCCGGCCCATGGGCGCACGTACGCCCGCTCGGATGCCGCGGCCCTCCCTCGTCGGCCGCACCGCGAGGAGCTGACAGCGCGAGAGCCGGGCGCGCTGGCCGCCGCTCGTGATCAGCGCGTTCACCGAGGTCATGGGGTCGGCGCCCACGCTCCGCGCCAGCAACATGCCGACGGCCAGCGGAAGCAGCGCCACGGCCAGCGCCGAGCCGGTGGTGGTGACGTGCTGCATACGGCGGTTGCGCCGGTCGTCCGAGGTCATGACCGTATTCGACCAGCGGAGGCAGGTCCCCGGTATCGGCCGGCGTACTCAGTCCGGCCGTACGCACATACTCAGTTCGGGGTTGTCGGCGGCGCTCCCGGGGGAACACCCCGGCGATCAGGCACGGACAGCGGAGGCGCGAGGACAGTGACCCCCATACCCGGCGCGGCACCGTCCGTGCTCGTGGTCCAGCACGAGGACGGCACGGGCCCCGGTCTCGTGGGCGACCGTCTCCGGCGGACCGGCCTCCACCTCGATGTCGTGCACCCTTGGCGCGGCGACCGGCTGCCCGACTCGCCGCACGGGCATGCGGGCCTCGTCGTCCGCGGCGGCGCCGCCGGCTGCCAGGACGTCACGGCCATGCCGTGGCTGCCTCGGGTCCGCGAGCGGGTGCGGGCGGCGGTGGCCGAGGAGATCCCGGTGCTCGGCATCTGTCTCGGTGGCCAGATCCTCGCCCACGCCCTCGGCGGCGCCGTCGCCCCGCGCCCCCAGGGCCCGGAGATCGGTGCCGTCCCGCTGCGCCGGTTGTCCGCGGCCGACGCGGACCCCGTTCTCGGCGGGGTCCCGGAAGGAGCGTCGGCGGCGCAGTGGCACTGGGACGAGGTGGTGCGCCTGCCTCCGGGAGCGGCGCCGTTGCTCACCGGGGACGACTGCCCGATCCAGGCGTTCCGGGTCGGATCGGTGGCCTGGGGTGTGCAGTTCCATCCCGAGGTGCTCGCCGACTCGCTCGCCGAGTGGGCCCTCGCCGAAGGTGCGGAGGTCCGGTCGGCCGGTGCCGATCCGGAGGCCGCCGTGGCCTCCGTACGTGCGGCGGAGCCTGAACTCCGTACAGTCTGGGGGGCGATGACCGACGCGTGGGGCGCCCTCGTCCTTGCCGGGACGCGGACCGCTTCCTGACCTCCGGTGTGTCCCGGCGCGTCCGCTTGGCGGGCCGGGCCCCGTGGGGTTGCGTGGGCCGTCGATCGCCCCGTACGCACACCGAGGAGTCCACGACACCATGGCCGATTACCGCATCGAGACCGTCCGCACCGGCTATCGCACCTGGATCGCCCGCAACGACCGGGGCGCGGAGGTGCGGATCGGGGCGGCCGACGACGCGGACGCGCAACCCTCGTTCACCCCGGTCGAACTGCTGCTCGCGGCCATGGGAGGCTGCGGCGGCATGGTGGTGGACAGGACGGCCCGCGCCGTGGACCACGACGATCTGCGGATCGTGGTCGAGTCGGCGTCGGGGCCGGAGGACGACGGCCGGATCGGCCGGATCAGGGTCAGTTACGAGTTCGAGCTGCCGGAGAGCAACCCGAAGGCGGCGGAGGTCTTCGCCCGCGGGGTGCGGCTGACGCACGAGAAGTTCTGCACGGTGAGCCGGACCGTCGAGCACGGTGCGACGGTGGAGGCGGTGCTGCCGGACGGCACGATCGGCTTCCGGGCCGGCTGACCCGCGGCACGGCCCTACTCCTCGATGGCGCCGCCGATCCGGCGCAGATGCCGCCGGAAGGTGTACGACGGGTCCGCCTCCCGCTGCGCGAGGAACTCCGCGAACCGTGTCTGCGCGCGCAGCGTCTCACCGGCCCTGATCCTGCGCGCCTGTTCGCGCTCGGTGCGGTGGATGCCGTGGGCGGTCTCGAGGACGGCGTCGACCCGGGCGGCGGCCACGAACAGCACGCCGTCGTCGTCGCCGAAGACGATGTCGGCGGCGCTCACCAGGTGCTCGCCGCACCGTGCGGTGCGCAGGGCTTCCGGCTCCCGGTCGTCCACGCGGACGGGGCCGGGTGCGTGGCGGCCGTAGGAGAAGACGGGCAGCCCGATCTCGACGAGGTCGGGCGTGTCGCGGTGCAGCCCCCAGACGACGAGACCCGCGACGCCGGCCGCCTCGGCCTCCAGGACGGCGAGGTCCCCGACGCATGCCTCGTCGCGGCGGCCCGCGTTGTCGACGACGAGCACGTCCCCGGGCTCGGCCGCGCCGAAGGCTTCCAGGAAGACGTCGACGCTTCCGTAGTGCCGGGCGGGCAGGACGCGTCCGGCGAGGCGCTGCCCGGGCACGACGGGAGCGATCCCGGCGGGAGCCGCGCGCAGCGGTTCACCGAGCCGGACGCAGGCGTCGGCGATCAGCGGCGTGGAGAGCTCGGCGAAGTCCTTCAGCATCGATGATGTCCGTTCTCTGACGTGGTGCCCGCGCCCGGCGACGGGGGCGCGGGCGGCGGCTGTCGCCCGATGCTGTGCGCCGGGATTCGGCTCGGTCCCGGGCCACTTGTGCCGAGGTGGCCCGCGCGACGGCGGTGCGGACCGCAGTAGTTTCGCGGCGGGGGACGCGGAGGCCGTCCCGTGGTCGCCGGGGCACGAAGGCCGTACGCGGTTCTCGGGGCCTCGCGCCGGAGAGGGGTTCACCGCCGTGATCGTGATCGCGCATCTCAGCGACATCCACATCGACAGCTCGCCGCGCAGCGCGGAACGCACGAGGTCCGTGATGGCCTATCTGGAAGCGCTCGACATCGACCTCGACGCGGTCGTGGTGACCGGAGACATCGCCGACCACGGCCTGGAGTCGGAGTACCTCCATGTACGGGAGTTGCTGCGGACCCGGCACCCGCTGCTCGTCTGTCCGGGCAACCACGACGTGCGCGACGAGTTCCGCCGCGTGCTCCTCGGCGAGCCCGTGACGCGGGCCGGGGCGCCGGTCAACCAGGTGCTGCGCGGGGCGGGGTTCGTGCTGGCGCTCGGCGATTCGTCGGTGCCGGGGAAGGACGAGGGGTTCCTGGAGGAGGAGACGCTCGCCTGGCTGGAGTCCGTCCTGGACGAGACCCCGGAAGACGTACCCGTCCTGGTCGGGTTCCATCACCCGCCGACCGCGCTGCACATCCCGTTCGTGGACGGCATCCGCCAGTTCGGGGAGCATCGGCTCGCCGAACTGGCCGAGCGCCGGCCCGGCATCGTCGCCTTCCTGTGCGGGCATGCGCACACGGCGGCCGCCACCACCTTCGCGGGGCTCCCGCTGCTTGTCGCGCCGGGCGTGATCTCGACGTCGAAGCTGCCCTGGGAGTCGTACGGCCGTCCCGGCGTCCATGTGTACCGGGACGAGATGGCGCCGTCGCTCGCCTTCCACGTCCTGGACGAGGAGGGCCGGATCACCACCCACTACCGGAGCGTCCCCGTCTAGCGTCCCCGTTTAGCGGCGCGGTGCGCGGAGACTCGCGGGAGTGTGGGCCGGTGCGCGGTCCACGGGCAGGAGGCTGCCGTGTCCCTCGACGGAAAACGCGTCCTCGTCCTCACGACGAACTACGGCACGGAGCAGGACGAACTGAAGAAGCCGGTGGCGGCCCTGCGCGAGGCGGGCGCCCGGGTCACCGTGGCGGCCCGGAAGGCCGAGCCCGTCCACACGCTGGTGTCGGACCGGCGGCCCGGTGACGTCGTACGGCCCGATGCGACGTACGGCGAGCTGTCGGCGGACGGGTTCGACGCGGTGGTCGTTCCGGGCGGCACCGTCAACGCCGACCGTCTGCGGGTCGACCCGGCGGCCCAACGGCTGCTGTCGGCGTTCGCCAAGACGGGGAAGACCGTGGCCGCGATCTGCCACGGTCCGTGGCTGCTCGTCGAGTGCGGGCTCGTACCGGGCAAGGAAGTGACCTCGTACCCCTCGATCCGTACGGATCTGGTGAACGCGGGCGGGACGTGGGTGGACCGCGAGGTCGTGGTCGACACGTCCGGCGGATTCCGCCTGATCACCTCCCGCAGACCGGCCGACGCCGAGCGCTTCTCGAAGGCGATCGTCGAGGCGCTCGGCGGGGACCCGTAGCCCTGGGCCGGCGCTCTCGGCCGTGTGGCGCCCGTCGCGCGGTGCGGTCGGGTGGCCGCGCCCGGGTCAGGTGAGCCAGATCTCGCGGACCCCGCGCAGCGGGTCCCGCTCGACGCGCGGCTCGGTGTCCCAGAGCATCGTGGCGCGGTCGCCGGCCGTGTAGCGCGGCCAGGACTCCCCCGGGTCCTGGTCCCGTACGAAGAAGACCCAGGCGCGGTGGATCGCGTCGGCGAGGGCCTGCGGTGGTGTGTCGCCCGCGGCCGCGGTGACGCCCTCGGTGTCCAGGAGGTCGAAGGCGTACGGCAGGTCGAGGCAGTGGAAGGCCATCGAGTTGACCGGCGACTCCCAGACGAACTCGTAGAGCCACGTGGGTCGTTCACGGCGTGCGCGGGCGTCGGCCACGGCCAGGGACGGTGCGCGGAAGGTGGCGTCGGTCAGCGCCTGTCCGAAGAGGCGCTCGGGGTCGAGCGCCGCGTAGGCGGTGGTGAAGGACTCCACCCGGTCCGGCGCCAGGCCGACGGCGCCGAGGAGTACGGCCATGGGCGGGCCGTCGGGTCCCGGCGCGGGCATGGCGTTGAACTCCTGGGCCGTGAAACCCAGCATCAACGGGACGTCCGCGCCGGCGTCGCCGTCCGTCAGCACGTCGAAGACCGGGTCCGGGATCAGCTCGCCGTCAGCGAAGGGAGCGAGCGCCAGCATCGGAGGCAGCCCCTCGCGGTCGGGTCCGGGCTCGCCCAGCCGGTCCTGGAGGTCGAGCAGCGCGTCGTCGCTCAGGTCGCGCAGGGCGGCGGCGGTGGCGGGGACGCCGGTGCGGGCGGTGAAGAGGCGGGCGGCGGCCCGGGCGACCTCGGGTCCGTCCGGGCGCATGACCGCCCCGGAGACGGAGAGCGCACCGCGGAACAGGTCGTGGGCGGCGGGGACGGCGAGCAGGGTCTGGACGGCGCCGCCGCCCGCCGACTGGCCGGCGACGGTGACCTTGGCCGGGTCGCCGCCGAAGCGGGCGATGTTGTCGCGGACCCATTCCAGGGCCGCGATCCAGTCCAGGACGCCACGGTTGTCGGGCGCGTCGTCCAGGTGCAGGAAGCCCTCGATGCCGAGCCGGTAGCCGAGGGAGACCAGGACGACGCCGTCGCGGTTGAAGGCCGAGCCGTCGTACCAGGGGCTGGCCGCCGATCCGGCGACGTAACCGCCGCCGTGGATCCAGACCAGGACGGGCAGGCCCGCCGCGAGGTCGGGCTCAGGAGTGAAGACGTTGAGGTTGAGCACGCCGGCACCGGGGACGGAGGGCTCGGGGATGGTGGTGACCTCGGCGAAGGGGCGCCGCTGGGCGGTCGGCCCGTACGCGGTGGCGTCAAGGGGCTCGGTCCAGGGCTCCGGCGGCACGGGCGCGGCGAAGCGGAGGTCGCCGACGGGCGGCTGCGCATAGGGGATGCCGAGGAAGCGGACGCTGCCGTCGGCCCGCCGCTCGCCTCGGACAGGACCCCGGGTGGTGGTCACGAGGGGCGCGGCGGTGGGCGTCATGAGGGCTCCTGGGGGATCACGTGACGCGAGCGCGCCGACGAGGACGACAGGAAGGTAACACGTGTCACCATCACGTGTCACCCATCGCCGCCGACCGAGGGGCGCGGTGACTCTCGTACGGCACACGCCTCTTGACGATCCATCCATGGTGTCGCCCTCCCGGGCGCGGGTAGTACCGGTGAGGGACGGCGTGGGGGGCAGGGGGTGACGGCGTGGACGCGTCGACGGTGGTCGGGGTCCTGGTGGTGGCCGGCGGGGCGGCCCTGATGGCGACGGGCGCCCTTCGGAAAGGCCGGGCGGTGCGTCCACTGCGCCCCGCTCGGGCACGGGCCGCGGCCGAGCGCGCGGACTTCCGCGTCCTGCTGCGCGCCGCCGGTATGGCGATCGCCTCGGCACGCGACACGGCCGGCCACGGCGAGCCGACCATCGTCACCGTCGAGGACGTGATGCGCCTCGCGGTCGAACACTTCGGCCACACCGAGGTCCCCCGCGAGCAAGCGGCGGCGGCCCTCCGCCTCCAGTACGAACGCGCCGCCTGCGCACGGGACTGCGTCACCGACGCCTTCGGCTGACACCCGGGACCCGCGGCGGCTGCGGCGGACGACCTTGTCGCCCTGGGACGGCTTTGGCGTGTTCTAGAAGTTGCTGTTGTGCTGGACGGGCCGTCCGGGGAAGTCGCGGGCGACTGGTCGACGCTGGTCTCCGCCAACGCCGCGCGGCAGCGCCGCTCACGTCCCCGACGGCCGCGGCTGCTCCGGCGGAACCGAGCTCTCGGCAACCGCCATCCACTGGTCCAGGTCGGACTGGGTGAATTCTGTCCACGGTGGGATTCCGGGGAGCTGGCGGAGGAGGTCGTAGGCCTCGGGGATCCGGGCTCCGCGGAGGACCGGGCAGTGGCAGCCGGCGATGACCTCGGCGTTCAGGTGCTGGAAGTAGGTGACGACCGTCCCGAACTTCTTGGCGTCCAGCATGGCCACCCAGGGGGAGACCAGGCTTCCGCCGAAGAACTGGCCGTCGCGGAATTCGTCCGGCGACAGCGCCGACATTTCGGGCATGGGGGTCGGCACGTTCGTGGCGAAGGTGTCAACTGCCCACAGGACGTTGGCCTTCGAGTCGAAGAGGGCGCGGGTCGTGGGGTTGTCGTACAGGGGCGGTCGCTTGGCGACCAGGGTGCGATCGCCCGCGTCGATCGTGTCGCCGTCGGTCATGAAGCGGCACCGGTTGATGGGAGTCTCCCACTCCTCGGCCATGCGGCCGATGGAGAACCATGTCGTCAGCAGGGTCGCGTTCGGGCATTCCGCGAGGACCGCGAGGAGGTTGCCGGCATGGTCTCGGTCGTCGTGGGTGAGGAAGATCCACCGTACGTCCAGGGGATCCACGACGGACCAGGCTGCCTCCAGCCACTGGGAGCGCACTGCGGGCGCCCCGGTGTCCACGATGATCGGTTCGCTTCCCCGGATCACCATCGAGTTCATCGGGAAGTGGCCGACCGGCGGGGCCTCAAGGGCCCACGGGATGACGAACGTCTCCTCGGCGATCTTGTACGGCTGCAGAAGGTTGAAACTCTCCACGGTTGCCATCGCTGCTCTCCCTAGGCCGGAGTCGCTGCAGCGTCCATGAGTCCAGTCCAGCCCCGTGCCGGACCGTCGTCAAACGCAGTCTCGTGACGGTCGGCTTCGGTGAGCGACGAAGGGTGCACGGTCGGCGCCGGCCGGCCCCGGGCCGTGCTTGGGCGGGCGGCCGTTGACGCCTGTGTGCGGGACTTTCACTAACACCCGTCTACCCGCGCTGCTCCACCTCCGGCGGGACCGGCGTCGCCTGGTGGTAGTACATCCGCCAGCCCGTGCCGTCGCCGGCCCGGCGCCAGAGAGAGCTGCGGCGGGCGCGCAGGCCGTCGATGACCGTTTCGTAGGTCAGGTGGACCAGGCCGGGGGCCAGGAGCGTGCCGGTCATCGCCGAGGGTTCGTAGCGCGGGCCGTCGTCCGTGCCGCCGGGCAGGTCGGGCAGTGCGGCGAGCATCTGCTCGTACGTCCAGCGGCGGCCGGAGGCGCCGACCTCGACGAAGTCGGGGTCGAGCAGTTCCCGGGCGAGCGCACGGGACGTACGCACCGAGGGCTCCATGAGCCGGAGTTCCGCCGCGACGGCCTCGGCGATCTCGGCGGCCGAGGCGGCCTCGTCCGGCGCGTTCACAGGGCGATCCAGTAGCGCCGCTTGCGGCCGAGTTCCGTCTCGCGGACGTCTTCCAGGACGCCGCCGTTGCGCTCGATGGTGCGCGCGGAGGCGATGTTGCCCTCGTCGCAGGTCACAAGGACGCGATCGAGACCGAGGACGCGGGCCTCGGGGAGGACCGCGCCCAGCGCCCAGGTGGCGAGGCCCCGGCGGCGCGCGGAGGGCCGGATGCTGTAGCCGATGTGCCCACCGGCGCGAAGCAGGAAGTCGTTCAGGTCGTGGCGCAGGTCGATCGCGCCCGCGTAGCCGCCGTCCTCGACGATCCACCAGTGCGTGGCATGCACCCAGCCCTCCGCGAGCGGACGCGTCGGGTCGGACTGTGCCCGCAGTCTCCCCACCCAGGCGGCGAAGACATCGGGATCGGCGAGGGCGTCCCCCTCCGCCAGCCTCATACCGGCACCGTCCTGATGAGCTCCGGGGTTCCACTCGGCGTGTGCCTCGAGCCAGGAGGTGTGAAGACGCGGGGTGGGGGCGACCAGTTCGGGCATACGGGGGACGATAACAGGCCAACCCGCCTGTGGATCAGGGCGTTCACCGAGCCGGTCGAGCGCCCGCGCTACTCGCCGGTGACCCCGTCGATGCGTTCGCGGAGGAGGTTCCGCGTGTCCGTTGTGACGGGCGTACTCCTCGATCATGTGGGCCAGGACATAGCGCAGGGAGTACGTCTCCTCGCCGAGGTGTCCGCGGTCGTCGAGGGAGTCCGCCACATCCACGACGGCGCGGGCCCGGGCGCACTCGTCACGCCACACCGCGAACGCCTCGGCGACCCCGGCCTCGTCGAGGCCGTCGACATCGAAGTCGGCCCAGTCCGTCGAGCCGGGCGGGGTCCAAGGGCTGTGGCTCCGCTCACCGTTGACGACGTTCCGGAACCAGCCGCGTTCCACCTCGGCCGCGTGTCGCACCAGGCCGATGAGGGAGAGCCCCGAGGGGGCGATCGCGCGCCGCTTGAGCTGCTCGACCGTCAGCCCCGCGCACTTCATCTCCAGGGTGTCGCGCTGGAATTGGAGCATCGCGGTGAGCGTGGAGCGCTCGTCGGCGGTACGGGGCGACTGCGTGCGACGATCTTCGTTCATCGGCTCATCGTGCCAGCGCCCATCGGCGGCGGTCCCGGCATTTTCCCGGGCTCGTCGGCGCGGCCTTCTTCACGGGGCGTCGGTCGAACGCGGCCGGCCGCCTCTTTCAGGCTGGTTGGGCGTAGTTGCCGAAGCCGACCCAGTCCAGGGCCACGCAGGCCTCGTCACCGAGTACCCAGGCGTCGTGCCCCGGTGCGACGGTGAAGAAGTCGCCGGGGCCCACCTCGAGCGAGTCGCCGTCGTCCATGACGATCTTCATCCGGCCGCTGACGACATAGCCGACGTGGTCCGCCTGGCAGCTGTCCGTGCCGGCGATGGGCTTGATGTGCTTGGACCACTGCCAGCCCGGCTCGAAGACGGCCCGGCCGACCGGGCCACGGTCCGTGTTGACCAGATCAAGCCTGCCCTTGCCGCCCTCGAAGGGACGGGTCTCATCTGCGGAGTCGAAGCTCCGGGACGCGATTCCGGTCATGTTCGTCCGCCTCCCGGCGGTGAGACGTGCCAGCCCCCGAGTCCTCTTCCAGGTTACGCCGAAGGGCCCGCGCGGGGCGTCCTGTTGCCGTGGGCGCGGAACCACCGCGGGACGGGCCGCCCCCGTCGCCTTCCGCGTCGCATCCGTACACGCCGTTCAGCACGGACTGAACCACGCGAAAGCCCGCGACACCAGCGGCAGGGCCGCCGTATATCGATACACACTCGAGCTTGGCCTTTCACCGACCATTCATTGAACAGTCACCTTCTTTGGCGGTTCCCCGCTAATCCGTCACGCAATTTCTGTACGGATCCCTTATCGGACAGATCTACACATAAAGGCCAGATAAGAGCACAATGAAACCGCGGCATCACGCCGCAAGCACGGTCGGACGTGCAAGACGCCAGAAGGAGGCGAGTCGTATGTCTGACGTCTCTCACCGCCCTGGTGATATCAGGGGCCACCCGGACGCACCGGAAATGCGTGACCGCTACTCCCGAATGCTCCAGACCCGTGGTGTCGCCGCGGTCGAGGAACTGGTCATCCTGGCCGGCATCTGGGCCGCCGTGTCCGCTTACACGGTCCACTTCGCGGGAACCCACCCGGACCTCGCCCTCAGCAACCTGATCGTCGGCATCGCTCTCGCCGGTCTCGGGCTCTGCATGTCGATGGCACCGGAGCGGTCAGCGGACCTCAACTTCGTCGCCCTGGCAGGTGGCGTGTGGCTGATCATCTCCCCCTGGGTGGTCGCACGGAACGCAGACACTGGCGCGATCGTGAGCAACGTCATCACCGGCGCATGCGTCTGCCTCTTCGCGCTCACGGCGGGCGGGCTCCTCATGAGCAAGACGAGAAAAACGGGATGAAGTTCTGATCCTCTCCCCAAACGGCGTCCCATCCTCTGCATCAGGATGCGGCGCCGTTGTCGTCCCCCTGGGCAAACCAGACACATCACCCCCCAACGCCCCGCGCCAGGTAACGAATTGACCGACGACGTTTCGGCCACATAAGTTCTGCGTAAGCTTGCTCCACAGGGACAGGCTCCCGCTCGCATTCCCAGTCCTTGGGGGGACTAAGTGAACTGGTACCTCGACGTTCTCAAGAAGTACGCCACATTCAGCGGTCGCGCGCGACGCCAGGAATACTGGATGTTCACGCTGTTCAACGTCATCGCGGTGGTCATCCTCGCGATCATCGACAACGCGGTCCTGGGTGTCTACCCCGCGCTGACCGCCGTCTACATGCTCGGCGTGCTGCTCCCGACGCTTGCCGTCACGGTGCGACGCCTGCACGACACGGGCCGCTCGGGCTGGTGGTACTTCATCGCCCTCGTCCCGTTCGTCGGCGGCATCATCCTCTTCGTGTTCACCGTGCTCGAGGGTGCCCAGACCGACAACGCCTACGGCCCGAACCCGAAGGCCGTCGCCGCGTACTAAGCAGTACCGCCCGAAGCCCCCGGAAGGCTCCCTTCCGGGGGCTTCGCGCATTCCCGGCGCCGTACGCCCAGTGACGGTTCGTAGCATTTGCCGCTCGCGCCTTGTGCACGGTGGAGCACGACCCGCCTCCTCCCCCGCCCCTAGCCTCGCCGAAGCGGCGCGCAATGGAACGAACGAGGGGCGGTACCGATGAACTGGCTCATCCACGACTACCGCGAGAGCGATCTCGCCGCAGTGGTCCACCTGATCGACACCACGGCCGAGCTCGGCCAGGAATCCGTCTTCTCCCTGGCCGAGTGCATCGGCGCCCTGACCTCCCGCCAGCCGGCGGTCGTCGCCGTCCACCAGGGCGTGCCCATCGGGGCGGCGCTCGCCTGTGTGGCCGGGGAGCGGGCCTGGGTGATGCGGATCGCGATCGCCTCGGCCTGGCGGGGCCGCGGCCTGGCCAGTGCCCTCCTGGTCGAGCTGGAGCGACGCCTGGTCGCGGCGCGGGTCGGCCGGATCGCGTACGTGCTGCCCGAGGAGGACCTGCTCGGCGAGGGACTTCTCAACGCGGGTTACACCCGCCAGCCGGCCGTCGCCTACTTCGAGAAGGTCGAGCCGCTGCACGGGCCCGCAGCCAACCTCCTCGACGACCTCGGCGGCCGGCTGCTGCCCGGGGACCTGTGGGCGAAGGTCGCCGGCATGGAGCGCGAGAAGGATCTGATCGAACGACGCGTCGTGCTGCCGCTCGCCGAGCCGGAGCGGGCGGCGCGGCACGGTGTGCGTCCGCCGCGTGCCGTGGGCCTGTTCGGCCCGCCGGGCACCGGAAAGACGACGTTCGCCCGCGGAATCGCCTCCCGGCTCGGCTGGCCGTTCGTGGAGATCCTGCCCTCCCGGCTCGCGGACGAGGGCAACCTGGCGGCGGCGCTGCGTGCGGCGTTCGCCCGGATCGCGGAGCTGGAGCGGGTCCTGGTCTTCATCGACGAGGTCGAGGAGATCGCCCCGGTCCGTCAGGAACCGGCGCAGCCCGGCGGGATGCACGGGGTCACGAACGAACTGCTCAAGCTGATCCCCGGGTTCCGCGAGCGCGACGAGCGGCTGCTGGTCTGTGCGACGAACTCGATCCGCTCCCTCGACCCGGCCTTCCTGCGCCCCGGCCGCTTCGACTACCTCATCCCGATCGGTACGCCGGACAAGGCGGCCCGGGCCGCGATCTGGGCGCGCTACACCGACGGCCGGCCGGACGTGGACATCGACGAACTGGTGGTGGCGAGCGACCTGTTCACGCCCGCCGACATCGAGCACGCCGCCCGGATCGCCGCCCAGAACTCCTTCGAGCGCGATCTGGTCTCCGTCGGCGGACGAGCGGCGGCCGAGGAGCGGATACCGGGAGCGAGTACGGCGGACTATCTGAAGGCGATCGGCCAGTGCCGTCCGACGGTGACACCGGAGATGATCACCCAGTTCGAGTCGGACATCACCACGCACGCCCGGTTCTGACGGGGTATCCGCTCGCGCGGGGTGCGCGGTCCCTCCCGGTCGGGTGCCGGCGTTCGGCCGGTATCCGACCACGTCGCCGGTGGCCCGAATATCTTGGTCACGAGCGGATTCCGCGACGACCGATGAACAGAGGGGGACTGGTCCCATGGAGCAGTACGAGGGGCTCGAGCTCATGACCGTCACGAAGACCGAGGAGCTGGAGTCCTGGCTCGAACAGCACCATGACGACACCCCCGGGATCTGGCTGAGAATCGCCAAGAAGGGCAAGGGGGGCGAGTCGCTGACCATTCCGGAGGTGCTCGACTGCATGCTCTGCTTCGGCTGGATCGACGGGCAGCGCAAGGGCGGGGACGGGGCGTACTACTTCCAGAAGTACACCCCGCGCCGGGCGCGCAGCCTCTGGTCGCTGGTGAACGTCCGCAAGGTCGACGCGCTGGTGGCCGCGGGCCGGATGCGCGAGCCGGGGCTCGCGGAGGTGCGGGCGGCGCAGGCGGACGGACGGTGGGAGTCCGCGTACCCCTCGCAGGCGGAGGCGACCGTGCCCGACGACCTGGCGGCGGCGCTGGCGGCCGACGAGAAGGCCCGGACCTTCTACGAGCAGCTCGGGAAGACCGATCAGTACATGGTGATCCTGCGGCTGTGGCAGGCGCGCACGCCCAAGAACCGGGGCGAGCGGCTTGAGCGGATGATGGCGAAGCTGGCGGCGGGCGAGAAGGTCACCTGACCGGTCACGCGGTCCGGCGGTAGAGCACCTGGGGGGCCTCGAACTCCACGAAGGAGGCCGCGTGGACCATCCCGATGGCCTCCAGGAGCCGCCGCGACCGGTTGTTCGCCTCCTGCGTCACCGCGACGACGCTCTGGGTGCTCTCCAGCGCCCGGTCGACGGCGGCGGCGACGGCCTCTCGCGCGTAGCCCTGCCCCCAGTGCTCGGGCAGGAACTGGTACGAGACCTCCGTCTCCCCGTCCCGCGACGCCGGTTCCACGGTGACGAGGCCGAGCAGTGTCCCGTCGGAGGCCCGGACGACCGCGTGGGCGCCGGGCGCTCCGACGATCCGCCGCTGCCGGATCCGTACGACCTGGTCGATGACGGGACCGCCGAGGTGGAAGCGGACGTCGGGGTCGGTCCACAGTCGGGTGACGGCCGGGACGTCTCGCGCCCGCACCGGCCGCAGCAGCAGCCGCTCGGTGGCGAGGGCGACGTCGGCGGGCGGGGTGGCGGAGGTGTTCATACGTACGATCATCTCAGCTCGGCCCGGCCCTTCGGGCGCGTCAGGAGCGCATCCGGCGCTGTACGGCGGCCAGGGCGCCGGCCTTGCGGCCCGGGACGCGTTCCCGCAGCGCGACGAGGGCGGGCCCCAGCTCGCGGGCGCGGGCGGGGTCCTCGATCTGCTCCCACTGGTGGTGCGCCCGGTCGACGGCGCCCTCGACATCGGGCTCCCCGGGCTCCTGGCTCAGCCCGAGCCGGGCCTGGGCGGCCGCGATCCACAACTCGCAGCTGCGGGCCGGCTCCCCGGCGAGCCGCGCGAGATCGGCCCGCACCTCCATCCAGTGCACGGCCTGCTGCGACCGGGGTCCGTACCGCCGCAAGGCCTCCTGCTCCCACGCGACGGCCACGGCCACGGCTTCCCCGTGCCGCCCGGCCTGCGCGGCGGCGAGGATGGCGGGGTGCGGATCGGGCACGGCGACGGGGACGGGCGCCGGCGGGGCAGGGGGATTCCCGGATCGGGTGGGAGCGGCCGCGGTCGTGCCGACCGGGACGGGCACGGGTGCCCTGTAAGCAGCGGACACCGGCGCGGGTGCCGCGTCGGGAGCGGGCGCCGTGACCGGCGCGGGCGCCCCTCGAAGGCCGGGCATCGGGACGGGCACTTCGGCGGCCGGGACGGGCACGGGTGCGCCGGGCGGAGCAGACTTCGGCACCGGCCCGAGGGCACCGTGCGGAACAGGCACCGTGACCGGGGCGGAAGCCCCGTACGAAGCCGGCACCGGGAGGGGCGCAGGCGCTCCGTGCGGGGCACGGAGGGTGACCTGAGGCCCCGGGGTGGAAGTCGGCGCCGGTCCGTTCCCCGGCAGGGGGAGGCCGCCGGGCGCGCCGGCGCCCGGCGGGGTCAGAAGCAGCGCCTCCGCCCCGGCCTGCTGGGCCGCCGCCTCCGCGTGGAGGTGGGGTAGTGGTGGGCGGGCACCCGTGCGCCAGATCGTGGCGAAGTGGCGGAGGTACTCCGGGGTCGCCGGGTCACCGCGGCGCGGGGCCGGGGCGACCCTGCCGTACAGGTGCGGGCCCGGGCCCAGGGAGAGGAGACCGGGGGCGGTGCGCAGGCGTTGCCAGAGCTCCGGGTCGGCGACCAGGTCCGCCACCACCGTCGTCGTCCCCGGCCGCCGCGCCGCGAGTTCCGCCGCCAGCCAGTGCCACGGCAGCCCGGTGTACCGCAGCGTCGTGGGCGTGCTGCGAGCGAGCGCGAGGTGCGGCAGGTGCTGGCGCCGGTCCAGTTGGAGCTGCCCCGCGAGGTAGACGGCCAGCGGCCCCGGCGTCGCCGCGGCCGCCCGCAGGCGCGTCAGTACGGTCTGCGGGTCCAGCGGGTCGGCCAGTTCGACGACCGTCGCCACAGGCATGCCGGTCAGCGCGCTCGGCGGCACCGCCGCCAACGCGGGCAACACCGAGGCCGCGTCCACCGCTCGTCCCCGCCCCGCCGGCGCCGCCGCCAGCAGCACCGCCGTACCCACCGTGTCCACCTCGTCGTTCACCACACCAGCACCGTAACCTTCCCACCGCCCCTTCTCGTTATCACCCCGATGGCCGATAATCGGTGGGCCTTTGACATATGCCAGAAGCACCACCGTATCGAGTGTTGCCAAATCTCTTACGGGCTGTCCTTGCCTGTGCAACAGTCGTATCCGGGCCTTGTTCCACAGATCGCCCGCGCCGCGCCTGTATCGGAGTACGACATGCCGTCCCATCTGTTCGCGGACCGTCCCGCCCAGCCGCCGGAGCCTGGCACGGTGGACGCGTTGATCTCGCAGACCCGCCGTCTGCGCGGTGACGTGGACGCCGTGCGCCGGGACGCGGTGCTGGACGAGGACGACCCGAAGAACCGCTGGCAGCGCGCCCTGTGCGACCTCGCCGTGCACCAACTGGACGATCTGGGTGCCCACTTGGGCCAGCTCAAGGCCGGTCTCCCGGACGAGCTCCCCGTCGTGCCCGGTGCCGACACGATCGAGGTCGAGGCCGCGTCGGACCCCGGCGCCGCCTATGGCGGCCCCGCCCCCGCGCGCACCGGATCCCTGCTGAGCCGGGTCGGCAGCGCCGAGTGGAATCTGCTGACCGACGAGGTCAGTTGGTCCGAGGAGCTGTACCAGATCTTCGGCCGGACCCCGGAGAGCGGTCCGATGTCGCTCGACGAGCTTCCCTCGATGGTCTTCGCCGAGGACCAGTCGGTGCTCCAGGCGATGGTGACGGACTGTCTGATCGACGGAAAGCCGATCGACGGCGAGTTCCGGATCGTCCGCACCGACGGCCGGGTCCGCACGCTCCACATGATGGGGGAGCCGGTCCTCGACGCCGACGGCTGCACCGCCTCCATGTGGGCCGTTTTACGGGACGTCAGCGAACTGCGCCGCAGCGAGCGGGCGGTTCGCGAGTCCCGCGACAGCCTGCAGCGCCGCCGCCACATCGAGCGCACCGAACGGCGGGTCGCCGTCGAGCTGCAGGAGGCCGTCCTGCCTCCGTGGCGCGGTTCCCTGAGCTTCGCCCACGGCGGCCCGGGCGCCCCGCTCGACGTCGCGGGCCACTATCTGCCGGCCGCGACGACCGGCCTGATCGGCGGCGACTGGTACGACGCGCTCGCGCTCCCCGACGGGGACGCGCTCCTGACGGTCGGTGACCTCACCGGGCACGGTGTCTCCGCCACCTCCTCGATGGCCATGCTCCTCGGCGCGCTGCGCGGGATGGCGGTGGCCGGAATTCGCCCCGGAGCCCTGATGGGCCATCTCAACCAGCTGCTCGATACCTCGGTGCAGCCCGCCCTGGGCAGTGCGATGTGCTGCCGCTACGACCCGGCGAGCCAGACGCTCTCCTGGGCACAGGCAGGTCACCCCGCCCCGCTGCTCTTCCGCAACGGAACGGGGCGCGCGCTGAAGCGACCCGACGGTGTGCTCCTGGGAGCGACGGCCGGGGCCGCGTACGAGGAGTCGGAGATCCGACTGCTCCCCGGCGACCTGCTGATGCTGCACACGGACGGGCTCACCCGCCGCGGCGGTATGGACGACACGGGCACTCAGCGCCTGCTCGCGCTGGCGCCACGGCTGGCCGGGGCACGGGACGCGCAGGACTGCGTGCGGTCCGTGGTCGAGGAGTTCGGCCAGGCACCGCGTGAGGACGACGCCTGCGTGATGGTGGTCCGGGTCGGTCAGTAGGAGGGAAGCTCAGGAGGGCATACCGGCAGAGCCGGTGTGCCCTTTCTCGTACGTACGGGGTGGGATGGCGGATGCCGCCGAGGGCCGGCCGCGCCGGTCCGCCTCAGATCGAGCCGGACCTCGGTCGCTTCGCGGCGGGCTTGGGCAGCGCGAGCTCGATCTCCTCGCGCAGGTCCTCGATCTTGGCGTAGCCGGCGTACTGCCCGGTCAGCCGGTACATCTCCCGCAGCCGGTCCCACGTGCGGTGCGAGGAGGTCTCGCCCATGGAGACCAGGGCGAGCCGGGCGTACCGGTCGGCCTGCTCCGGGTCGTCGGCGATGAAGCAGGCCGAGGCGAGCGAGATGTAGTCGAAGAGCTTGGAACGGTTGTGTCCGTTGCGGCGCAGTTCGAGCGCAAGCTTGGCGTGGCGCTGCGCCGGGACGGCCGCCGTGGGGTCGTGCTCGGCGAGGGTGCGGAAGGCGAGGGCCTGCATCCCGTGCATGTCGGCGTCGTCGAAGTTCTGCATCCAGCTCGGGGGGGGCACGTCCGAGCGGTCGGAGACGAAGAGGTCTTCGGCCTCGCCGAGGGTGCGGCGCATGGCCTGGCCCTTGCCCATGGACGCCTGGGCCCAGGCCTCGATGGTGTGCAGCATCGCCTGGGTGCGCGGCAGAACCTCCTCGCCCGAGCCCGACTTGGCGAGCTTCATCAGGTCGAGGGCGTCGTCGGGCCGTCCGAGGTGGACCATCTGGCGCGCGGCGCGGGACAGGGCCTCACCGGCGCGTGGCCGGTCGCCACCCTCGCGGGCCGCGTGGGCGGCGATGACGAAGTACTTCTGGGCGGTGGGTTCGAGGCCGACGTCGTGGGACATCCACCCGGCGAGGACCGCCAGGTTGGCGGCCACGCCCCACAGGCGTCGCTGGAGATGGTCGGGGTGGTGGTAGGCGAGCATTCCGCCCACTTCGTTCAACTGGCCTACGACCGCCTTGCGTTGGAGTCCGCCGCCGCGGGAGGCGTCCCAGGCGCGGAACACCTCCACCGAGCGCTCCAGTGCCTCGATCTCCTCCGACCCGATGGGGGCGGCCTCGTAGCGGTCGAACCCAGCGGGGTCGGCGTGGAGGGGATCGTTGGCGCGGGGGGCCTGCGCGGCGGCGCGTGCGGGGTCGGTGTGGAGCCAGTCGTGCATGGCGCTGGTGAGTGCGGAGCCGGCGGCGAGCACGGCGCCCGCGCCCATCAGGCCGCGTCGGTTGAGCATGAGGTCCATTCCCGTGAATTCGGTGAGGACCGCTGCCGTACGCTCGGGCGCCCAGGGCAGCCCGTCAGGGTTGTCGTTGTTCCTGACGTTCTGCCGTTTCCCGGCGCGCCCGTGTCGTACGAACCCGAGGTCCTCGATGGTCACGACACGGCCGAGTCGCTCGGTGAACAGAGCTGCCAGCACCCGGGGTACGGGGTCGCGCGGGGTCTCCCCCATGTCGATCCATCGCCTCACCCGTGAGGTGTCGGTCGACAGTTGCGGGTGGCCCATGGCCGCCGCCTGCCGGTTGACGAGCCTCGCGAGCTCTCCCTTGGACCAGCCGGCGAGGCCGAAGAGGTCTGCCAGGCGGGTGTTGGTCTGTCCGGTCACGTCTAAGCCCCCAGGTTCTCGGCTGAGTTGACAGTAACCCCCTGTCATAGGGCTGGCGACTATTCGCCAGGGTTCGCCAGGGTGCGCTCAATGTTCCGCCACCCGCGCCCGGGTGTCAGGTAGGAACGCGCCACCCCGCCCCGGCAACCGGCCCTCATTCCCCAGGGTGCGGCCCGGAGGTCGGGCGGGGCGACGCATGCAACTCGTCGGCACACGAAGGGATCTGTCTCCTCCATGTACACAGCATCGTCCTCCGTGTCCGCCCCGCCCCGGCCGCAGCACCGTTCCGTGCCGGCCGGGAGCGGACCGTATCTCGCCCCCGTCCCCCCGGCGGGCCGCGCGAGGCGCTGGGCGGGCCCCGCCGCTCAGGCTCCCAGCGGGAGAATCGACCTGTCCGGCCCCCAGGGGGCCCAGGTGCGGATGGCGATCGCCTCCGTCCACCGGATCTGCCCCGAGTTCAACGCGGTGCAGGTGCTGCGGCGCAGCGGCCGTTCCGTACTGATCGTCGGGACGACCGGACGGACCACCGCGGTCGCGAAGTGTTTACTGGACCACTCCCCCTCGTGGGTCGAGCGGTTCCAGCACGAAATAGCTGCTTACCGCTCGTTCGTCCGACACCGCCCGCCGGTGCGTGCACCGCGGCTGATCGCCGCGGATCCCGACAACTGCACGCTGGTGATCGAGCGGATGCCCGGACGGGCGGCGGCGCTGACGCGCCACCCTGTGGAGGCGCCGCCCCGCGCTGATCTGCGTGCGGCGCTCGGGGCGATCGCCCGGCTGAACGCCTGGCGGCCGCCGGCCGGGACCTTCGACGCTCCGCTCGACTACGGTTCGCGGATCGCGCGCTACCACGAGCTGGGGTTGTTCACCGACCGGGACCGGGACGATCTGCAGAAGCTGCTGCACGGTCTGGCGCAGGCCGGTGGACGCCAGGGCATGGGCCAGTTCTGTCATGGCGATGCCCTGCTCTCCAACATCCTGCTCTCCCCCACGGGTCCGGTCCTGGTGGACTGGGAGCACGCGGGGTGGTACCTGCCCGGCTACGACCTGGCGACGATGTGGGCGGTGCTCGCCGACGCTCCGATGGCACGGCGCCAGATCAGTCAGCTCGCCCAGCAGGCGGGGGCGGCGTCCCGGGACGCCTTCCTGGTGAACCTGATGATCGTGCTGACACGGGAGATCCGTACGTACGAGACGGCGGTGCAGCGCACCATCAAGGAGGCACCGCCCGCCGGTTCGGTCCCCGTTCCCTCCGGCGCGGTCTCGCCCGGCGAGGAGCAGCGGCTGCTGCTGCGGCGGCTGCACGACGACTGCGCCATGGCACGGCGGGCCGTGCGCGCCGCGGTCGGTACGCGGTGAAGCCGCGCCGACCGATCCCGCGGGGGTGATACACCGCGCACCCGGTGCCGACACACCGGGCGCGCGGTGTTCGTTCTCCCCCTCTCCCGCGTGGCTCATTGGTCCACGCCACTGACGCGCCGCAGGCCCGCGCACCTCCGCCGCGAAACTCCGCGACATGCCGCCTGACATGGGAAATCCCGGGCGGCGGAGGGTGATTGACGGATCGTCCGGAAGCCGATACCCCTGTACGGGTTCGGCCCCGCACGCCCCCTCGTCACCCCACGTATCCGGAGGCTGCCTTGCACCGTTCCGCGTCGCACAGACGGGTCGCCCGAACGGCGGGCGCCGTGGCGTCCGCCGCTCTGCTGTTCCCATTTCTCTCGGCCGCCCCGCCGGCCACGGCCGGGCCACTGGAGTCCGGCTCGCTCCAGCGGCAGTTCGCCGCCGCCGCCGAGCGCCAGGGTGTTCCGCCGAGCGTGCTGCTCGCGGTGTCGTACCTCCAGTCGCGGTGGGACGCGCACGGCGGGGCGCCGAGTGTGACCGGTGGCTACGGTCCGATGCATCTCACGGACGCCGTGACCGCACTGGCCGAGGCCCCGCACCACTCGCACGGCGAGGAGGACGCGCGGGGCGACGACTCCCGCGCGGCGCGCCACGGAGCGCAGGAGAGGGCAGCGCTGCCGACGGCGGCCATGCTGCCGGACCGCCTCAAGACGCTGGATCGGGCCGCGGAGCTTTCCGGGATCCCGGCGGAGGAGCTGCGGACCAGTACCGCCGCGAACATCGAGGGCGGTGCCGCGCTGCTCGCCGCCGCTCAGCGGGCGTCGGGCCGGCCGCTGAGCTCCGACCCGGCCGACTGGTACGGGGCGGTGGCGCGCTACTCCGGCGCCGACGACACCGCGACCGCGTCGACGTACGCCGACGACGTGTTCGACGTGATCCGCGGCGGTGAGCGCCGCACGACCGACAGCGGGCAGGTCGTCACGCTCGCGGCCGACCCGGATGTCGCTCCCGCGACCGGCCAGGTGGAGTCGCTGGGGCTGCGGAAGCCGAGCACCGGGCCGACGGAGTGCCCGCGCACGGTGGCATGCGAGTGGATCCCGGCGCCGTACGAGGAGTTCGGCGACGGCGACTACGGCAACCACGACAAGGCGAACCGGCCCGCCTCCCAGTCGGTCGAGTACATCGTCGTGCACGACACCGAGGCGACCTGGGACGTCACCCTCAAGCTGGTGCAGGACCCCACCTATGTGTCGTGGCAGTACTCGCTGCGCTCCTCCGACGGGCACATCGCCCAACATCTGCCGCTGAAGGACGTCGGCTGGCATGCGGGCAACTGGTTCGTGAACGCCAAGTCGGTGGGCCTGGAGCACGAGGGATTCCTGACGGCCCCGGACTCCTGGTACACGGAGGCGATGTACCGGACCTCCGCGCGCCTGGTGCGGTATCTGGCGCAGCGCTACGACATCCCGCTCGACCGGCAGCACGTCCTCGGCCATGACAACGTGCCGGGCACGGTCGCCTCGACGATCCGCGGGATGCACACGGACCCGGGGCCGTACTGGGACTGGGCCCACTACTTCCGGCTGCTGGGGCGGCCGTTCACGCCGACCGCGGGCCCGAACGCGGGCGTGGTGACGATCCGGCCCGAGTACACCGCCCACCAGCCCGTGTACACCGGGTGTGTGAAGGCGGGAGAGGCATGCGCGCCGCACGGCAGCGGCGCGGTCCGGCTGCACACGGGGCCGAGCGCCGATGCCCCGCTGGTGAAGGACATCGGTCTGCGGCCGGGCGGCGAGGACTCGACGACCGGGGTCAACGACACCGGGGCGCGGGCCTCGACGGGCCAGCAGTACGCGGTGGCGGAGCGCGACGGCGACTGGACGGCCATCTGGTACCTGGGTCAGAAGGCGTGGTTCCACAACCCGAGGAAGCGTCCGACGGCGGTGAACTCCCGTGGTCCTGTGCTGTCTCCGAAGGCGGGGGCGACGGAGATCCCGGTGTACGGGCGCGCCTATCCGGAGGCTTCGGCGTATCCGGCCGGTGTACCGGTCCAGACGGTGTCGCCGTTGCCGTACAAGCTGCTCGCGGGCCAGTCGTACGTGGTGGGCGATCGCACCCCGGGCGAGTACTACTTCGCGCCGGCGTTCGACACCACCGGGCACAAGGTCGTCCGGGGCCAGGAGGAGTACTACGAGATCCAGTTCGGCCATCGGGTGGCCTTTGTCAAGGCCTCCGACGTGCGGGTTTCCCGCTCCTGAGCGAAGGGCCCGACGGGGCGTGAGCGGTGCCGGCGCGCGGGAGGCGCGTCGGCACCGCTCACGCTCATACGACTAACTCGGGGTGCCGCGTGGGCCGTACGTGGACGGGGTAAGGCTCGGCCGGACATCGCCCACGCTCACCGAGAGGCCCCGCACGCATGGCTCAGCCCTTCGTCCTGCCGGATTTCTACGTCCCGTATCCGGCGCGGCTCAACCCCCATGTGGAGACCGCCCGCACGCACACCCGGGAGTGGGCGAGGTCGATGGGGATGCTGGAGGGCTCCGGCATCTGGGAGGAGCACGACCTCGACTCCCACGACTACGCGCTGCTGTGCTCGTACACCCACCCCGACTGCGACGCCGAGGCGCTGTCGCTGGTGACCGACTGGTACACCTGGGTGTTCTTCTTCGACGACCACTTCCTGGAGGTCTTCAAGCGCACCCAGGACCGGGCGGGCGGCAAGGCGTATCTGGACCGGCTGCCGAACTTCATGCCGATGGACCCGTCGACGGCGATGCCCCAGCCGGCCAACCCGGTGGAGGCCGGGCTCGCGGATCTGTGGACGCGGACGGTCCCCGCCATGTCCCCGGCCTGGCGTGCACGGTTCTCGGAGGCCACCGAGGCGCTGCTGTACGAGTCGCTGTGGGAGCTCGACAACATCAACGAGGGGCGGATCGCCAACCCCGTCGAGTACATCGAGATGCGCCGCAAGGTGGGCGGTGCGCCCTGGTCGGCCGGGCTCGTCGAGTACGCGGCGGGCGCCGAGGTCCCTGAACAGGTGGCGCGCTCCCGTCCGCTGCGTGTGCTGCGGGACGCGTTCTCCGACGCGGTACATCTGCGCAACGACCTGTTCTCGTACCAGCGGGAGGTCGAGGACGAGGGTGAGAACAGCAATGGCGTGCTGGTGCTTGAGAAGTTCCTCGGATGCACGGCCCAGGAGGCGGCGGAGGCCGTCAACGATCTGCTGACCTCACGGCTGCAGCAGTTCGAGAACACGGCACTCACCGAAGTCCCGGGACTCTGCCTGGAGAAGGGGCTGAGCCCGGAGGAGTGCGCGGCCGTCGCCGCGTACGCGAAGGGGCTGCAGGACTGGCAGTCCGGCGGGCACGAGTGGCATCTGCGCTCCAGCCGCTACATGAACGAGGGCCTGGACACCGGGCCTTCGCGGCTCGACGGGGTGCTCGGCACGTCCGCGCTCGACATCCGTACCCTCTTCGGCCGTCCCGCCGCCTCGCGGCTGCGCGCGCTCACGCATGTGCCACATCAGAAGGCGGGGCCCTCGCTGCTGCCCGAGTTCGACCTGCCCTACGCGCTGTCGCTGAGCCCGCACCACCGGGAGGCACTGCGGCTGTCGGTGGACTGGGCGGAGCGGATGGGGCTCCTCGACGACATCTGGGACCGGCCCATGCTGGAGGGCTTCGACCTCGCGCTCTGCTCGGCGGGCCTCGACCCGGACGCGACCCGGGATGAGCTGGAGCTCAGCACCGAGTGGCTGACGTGGGGCACGTACGGGGACGACTTCTACCCGTTCGTCTTCGGCAGGCCCCGCAACCTGATGGGCGCGAAGGAGTGCACCGAGCGTCTCAAGTCCCTGACGTCGGTGGACGATCCGGCTGCCGGGAAGGCGTCCGCGGTCAGTCCGATCGAACGCTCGCTCGCCGATCTGTGGGCCCGCACCACGGCTCCGATGGCGAGGGAGGCCAGGGAGCAGCTGCGGACCGCGCTCCATGTGATGCTGGACAGCTGGATGTGGGAGCTGCACAACCAGGCCCAGCACCGGGTGCCCGACCCGGTGGACTACATCGAGATGCGGCGTACGACGTTCGGTTCCGAGCTGACGATGCTGCTCTGCCGGCTGCGCCGCTCCGACGTGCTGCCTCCCGAGATCTACCGTACGGGAACGGTCCGCACGCTGGAGAGCTCGGCGTCGGACTACGCGACGCTGGTCAACGACCTCTTCTCGTACCGGAAGGAGATCGAGGTCGAGGGCGAGGTCCACAACGGCGTGCTGGTGCTGCAGACGTTCTTCGACTGCGACTATCCGACGGCCGTGTCGATGGTCGACGACCTGATGCGTGGGCGTCTGCGCCAGTTCGAGCATGTGAAGCGGCACGAACTGCCCATGCTGTACGAGGACTTCGGGCTGAACGCCGAGGGTCGTGCCGCCTTCGAGGCGTACGTACGGGAGTTGGAGGACTGGCTCGCCGGCATCCTCAACTGGCACCGGAGCGTACGCCGTTACGGCGCCGGCGATCTCCGCTCCGGCAGTGGTACGACGCTCCTGCGGATGGGCCCGACGGGGCTCGGGACGTCCGCGGCGCGGGTGGGCGCACTGTCCGGTCCGTGACGGCGGTGCGGGGCCGCTCTCAGGAGGAGCGGCCGCGCAGCTCGTCCAGTTCGCGGCGCTCGCGCTTGGTGGGGCGGCCGGCGCCGCGCTCGCGGACGCCGGCGAGGGCCACGTGTTCGCGCGGGGGCGGCGGCGGGCTGTTGTCGACGTACGCCTCGGCGGCGACCGGCGGGCCCACGCGCTTGGTCAGGAGCTGCTTGACCTCGACGATCCGTTCCCTGCCGCCGTGGAAGAGCCGCACCTCGTCGCCGGGCTTCACCGGCTGGGCGGGCTTGGCGCGCTCGCCGTTCACCTTGACGTGTCCGGCCCGGCAGGCCGCGGCGGCCTGGGAGCGGGTCTTGGTGAGACGGACCGCCCAGATCCAGCTGTCGACGCGTGCGCTCATCGCCCCCGCCCTCTCTGTCAGCCCTGCTGGAAGAGCTCGGCGGGCAGCGGCTTGAGGAGCGCGTACAGGTCGTCGGTGATGGGCCGGTCCCAACTGGCGATCGTCACCAGGACGTTGTCGCTGCGGTCGAACTGCACGCAGGAGATCCGGCTCTCGGAGAGCTTGATGCGGCGCACGATCAGCAGGTTGTCGCCCTGCATCACGGGCATGTCCTCGGTGTCGAGGACCTCCACCGGCTCGTCGTTCTCCAGGGCCGCGAGGAGCTGCGCGACCTCGAAGGGGATCTGGCCGTCGGCGAGCTCGCGGGCCGGGGAACCCTCCGGCAGATTGCCGATGATCATCGCGGGGCCGCGGCCGCCGAACAGGTCGTAGCGCAGGAAGACACCCTGGCAGCTGCCGTCGGGGGCGGGCAGCAGACCGGCGCCGAGGTTGCCGGGCCAGTCCCCCGGGTCCATGGCCAGGACGTCGAAGTCCGGGCCCGCGGGTGTGGCGGCGCTGCGGCGGCGGAGGAAGGACATAGGGCCATGGTACGTGCCCCGGACCCCGATGCGACGCGCCGGGGCGGGTCTCGTGACCGGGCGTCTGCGGGCCCGACGCGCGACTGCGGGGCCGGGCCCCGACGGACCCTCCCGACGGCTCCGACGCTGTCTCGTATAAAACACACCGAGCCCACCAAACCCAGTGACAAAGAGGGTGACAGTGTGTGAGAGATAA